>WVZU01000296.1:1720-8084 GCA_011772275.1 Planctomycetales bacterium
GTAGCCGGCTTCTGTGAAGCCGGCCCTGCGTTCGGCGCGCCCGGAAAATATCGCACCTGAAGAGCGCTCGACTGTTGTTGTGGATTCATGTAGACCGGCGTGACCGTGGTTGGGGGAGACGTTGGGTGGGGCCCCGGCCGGCAGCGGAGGATCGATGCCGCCCGGGTCCCCTGCCGCCGGCTGACCCGATTTGTGTCCCCGCGTTTTTCCTCGTTTCAACTCGCACGTATTTCGGTGGGTTTTCCCTGGGGGGCCGCTTGGCGATACGGCAGCTGTGAGCATGAAGTTTGCCTTGGTAGGTCTGGACACGAGGACGGCAGAGATTGCCCAAGCGGTCGCGGCAGCTGGGGATCACCGGTTGGCCTGTGTATACCTGGATGCCGGCGCTGGCGATCTGGACCGGCGGGCGGTGGAACCCTTGGGTGCCCCAGTGATTTGCGGCTCGCCGAACGCCGACGGCTTTGCCCGGCTGTGGGAAACCCGGCCGGACGTGATCGTCCTGGCCGCCCGCCAGGACGCCGCGGCGCTGATCCACGACGTCCGCCAATTGGCACAACTTGACCTGCCCATCGTCGTGTCGCATCCGGTGAATCATTCCGCCATGGTCTATTACGAACTGGAGATGCTGGTCCAGAATTCGAAATCGATTCTGTTGCCCTATCTGCCGCTGCGTTGGCACCCTGCGGTTCAGCAGTTGAGCGAACAAGTGGCGGGGGCAGCGGTCGGGGGGGATGGTCAGCGTCTGGGGCGGCTGGAACAAATCACGCTGGATCGCACGATCCGCCAGTCGACGCGGTCCGAACTGCTGGACCTGTTTGCCGCCGACGTGGACCTGGTTCGCACCCTGGCCGGTGACATCACCGACGTGGCCGCCATGCACTCAGCGGCCGACGACCAGCTGCCACTGCCCTTGAACGTCCAGATGACGGCCCAACATGCCGTGCTGGTGCGTTGGTCGCTGACGGCCGTTGACCAGTCGCCCGGCGGGCAACTCACCCTGGCCGGCTCGCGCGGTTCGCTCCGGCTCAGAATGGCCGACGCGCAGGACTGGCAATGGGTGTCACTGGACCCGGAAGGAGAAGGGGACGTGCTGCAGACCTGGCCGTCGCCGGGACCGGGACAGCAGAACCTGGAACGGTTGGTCCAGCGCCTGGAGGCGGTAGCCCACGATCCGCATGCCTCCCAACCGGCATGGCAGGACGCCAGCCGCGGAGTGGAAGTGCTGGAAGCGCTGGAGAAGAGCCTTAGGAAGCGGCGGTTGGTGCATCTCAGCTATGAAGGTCGGGGGGAGGAAGAGGCATTCAAGGGCACCATGGCGTCGCTGGGCTGTGGCCTCCTGCTGGCCCTGATGCTGCTGACAGTCGTCGCGGGGATAGGGCTCAAACTTGCCAAGGAACAAGGCCTCGATCGCCTGGCGGCCCTGCTTGCCAAGATCCCCCATGTCGCCCTGGGGCTGATGATCGTGTTCCTCTTGATGCAGCTGCTACGCGTGGTCATTCCAGACAAAAAAAAGTGATGACCAAGCGTCCGCACGAGGATGACCCGAGACCACATCCGGCCAACCGTTCCTTCCCGCCGGACCTGCTCGGCCCATCTATGGGCCCACGGTACGGCCGGCCAAAGGGGTTAATGTGCCTCCTTGTAGCACGTTTAGGAGTTTTTATAATAGATGGTTTATCGATCCCGTTGAAAAGTGAGGAGATTTTTTCATGGCCAAAGAAGCCGAAAAGACGGAAGCCAAGACACCGGCCGATGCCGGGCAGAAGCCGGCACGGACTCCGCTGCAGGTCGAGGACGCAAACGCGATCACGACGTATGCCAACTTCTGTCGCGTGACCGGCACGCCGGAAGAACTGATTATCGATGTCGGCTTGAATTCCCAGCCGGTCGGACCGCAGACGACGCCCATTCATATCAATCAGCGTTTGGTATTGAATTATTACACGGCCAAGCGGCTGTTGGCGGCGTTGCAGATGTCGATTCAACGGCATGAAGCGGCTTTTGGCGTGCTGGAAACGGATGTGCAGAAACGGGTGCAGCCGTCGGCGATGGTTGGCAAATAGCTCGCCGGTCGCTTGCCCTCCACCGGCGGTGATCGGGGATCGGCAGCCCTTCCGCCCACCAGGGCGGGCATCTAAATTTTCACGCATCCGCTGGGGCCGGGATAGGGTGTGGCGGCCAGACAGCCAGGGTCCCTCCAGAGCCGGCCCGCGAGGCCGGGTCGGTCCCGCTCCCCATCGCAGCGGGCAAGGTGGATCAAAGTCCGGGTCCTTTGCCCTCGGTGCGATCCGCGGTCCTCTTGAAAGTTCGCCGACGAGCACCCGTCCCTTAGGGGGGTGCGGGGCGGTTGGCGATCAACCCGCCTGGCCGCTGGCGGCGCATTGAATACCGGGGTGAATACCGGGGTGAATACCCGGACAGGCAATGCATTGGCGAGTGGCACGTATTTTTTAAGCCGTGTGTGAGCAACGGTTTAGCTGCTGTGCAATGTTCAGCAACGCCACGAATGCCGCATTGCGTGTCCTGTTTTTTCACTGTTTTTTCAGCACCCGTCCCTTAGGGGGGTGCGGGGCGGTTGGCGATCAACCCGCCTGGCCGCNNTTGCGTGTCCTGTTTTTTTCCTGAATGCCGCATTGCGTGTCCTGTTTTTTCACTGTTTTTTCAGTCTCACCCAGGCATAGAGAGACAGTCAGACAGGAGCCGGTGGGAGAATAGGGGGGACAGGCGATTAGGAAGCTGGCATGGTCGTGGGGATCGTGAAGTAAAACACGCTGCCTTGATCCGGCCGTGACTCAACCCAGATCTTCCCTCGATGACGCTCGACGATTTTCTTGCACGTCGCCAGGCCGATCCCCGTACCTGGATATTCGCTGTCCCCGTGTAGCCGCTTGAAGATTTTAAAAATTTCCTTTGCATCTTTTTCGGCGATGCCAATACCGTTGTCACGGATGCTGAACCGAACGTATTCCCCTTGTTGATCGGCCGAGATGTGAACCTGCGGGGGCGCCTGGCCATGGTATTTCAGGGCGTTCCCGATCAGGTTTTGCAGCAACTGGATCATTTGCGTGCGATCGGCTGGGACGGTAGGAAGCGGATCCACGAGCACCTGGCCACCACTTTCCCGGATGGCCGCGTCCAGATTGTCGATCGCTCGCTGAACGACGCTATCGAACGGGACCGGTTCCAGTTCGATTTTTCCACTTCCCGCTCGTGAAAAATTCAGCAGATCGTTGACCAGTGTCTGCATGTGCCGCACGCTTTCCACGATATAGCCGATGAACTCGTCTGCGTCTTTGTCCAGTTTGCCCTGGTACCTTTTTTGCAGCAGTTCACAGAATCCTTGGGTCCGTCGCAGGGGTGCCTGTAAGTCGTGAGAGGCGGCATAAGCAAACTGTTCCAGTTCGCGATTGCTGCGAGCCAGTTCGCGGCGCTGCTGTTCCAGGGCCCGCAGCAAGGAAGCTTTTTCAATTGCGTTGTGAACGGCTCGGCCCAGCTCGGTGGCCGAAATATCACCTTTGATCAGGTAGTCCTGTGCCCCCTTCTTCATCGCTTCGACGGCGATCGCTTCGTTACCCTGGCCAGTCAGCATGACGACGGCTGTCTGTTGCGAGACATGTTGTTCGGCCAGTACGGTCAGAAATTCCAGCCCGTTGACGTCTGGCAGGTTGTAGTCCAGCAGGATGCAGTCGGGCGACTGGGCGTGGCAAGCGGCCAGGCCGTCGTGGCCGGTGTCGGCCTCCCTGATCTGCAGTGGACCCTCGGCCTTCGACAGAAAACGCCGGTATGCCTCCCGGTCTTCGGGGTTGTCGTCGATGATCAGGATGTCAAGCGGTTCCGTCATGTTTCTTTGGATAAACGACGATTTCGAACCAGTAGTCGTGCAAGCGCTGGATGGCCTGCAAGAAGTTTTCCAGGCCCACGGGCTTTTGTACGTAGCTGTTTGCTCCCGCCGCGTAACATCCCTCGATGTCACGTTCGTCGGTCGAAGTGGTCAGCACGATCACGGGAATTGTCCGCAGGCTGTCATTCTTTTTGATTTCTGCCAGGACTTCTCGACCGTCGGTACCGGGCAGGTTCAGGTCCAGCAGAATGATCCCTGGGCGGGGTGATTCCTGCGGGTCGGCATACTTCTTCCGGCGGAAAAGATAGTCCAGCGCTTCTTCGCCATCCTCACAATGCCGGATGTTGTTATGCATGCCGGACTTCAACAGGGCCCGTCGCGTGGCCTCGAAATCTTCCGGGCTGTCTTCGATAATCAATACGGTGTGATTTTCTTGAGCTTCCATTTTTTTTAGTTCTGGATGAAGGTTTGTGATCTTGGTTTCCTGTTCTGCTGAGGGGGGCCGACCCGCTTCTGGCCGGACCGCGTTGACCCGCTTTCCCGCTTAACCAAATACCGTGTTTCTGGGCAGCTGCGGCTCATTCTAACCAAGGTAAAGATCATGCTAAAGTGAAGAAAAAGCAGGTCCCCTGACCCGGGGTAGAATCGACCCAGATGTGTCCCCCGTGTCGTTCTACAATTTTTTTGACAATGGTCAATCCCGAGCCGGTCCCGCCGCCAAACCTGTCGCGGCCGTGCAGCCGCTTAAAAATCCGAAAAATGGAATCGATATGCTTTTCAGCGATGCCGATGCCATTGTCCCGGACATGAAAGATGGGTGTACCCGGCGCGACGTCGTGGACAACCTGCTGGGCGACCTGGCAGCCGATCTCGATCCACTTGTCCTCTTTATCGTTGTATTTCATGGCGTTGCTGATCAGGTTCCGAAAAATCTCTGCGACGCGTACCTGGTCGCACTGGATGGTGGGCAGCCGTTGGGAGACGCGGACCGTGAACTGTTGTTCTTCCAGCGAAATCTTGAGCGATTCCAGGACATCTTCGACAACGGCATTCAGATCGACTTCGCCAAAGGCGAGATCCACGCGGCCCAGGCGTGAATACTGCAGCAGCGAGTCGATAAAGGATTCCAGCCTCCCGCACAGCCTGCCTAACGTCACCAGCTTTTCCCGGCCCGCCGTATCCAGTTCGTCCTGGTAGTCTTCCAGGAGGAAGGAAGCGTAGTTAGAGATGCCGCGGAGCGGCTCTTTCAGGTCGTGCGATGCGATATAGGCAAAGTCGTCCAGGTCTTTGTTTGTCTGCTGCAATAGGTCGTTTGCCGCGGCAAGTTTGGTCGCCTGTTGCTGGAGTTGATCCGCGGCACGCTTCTGTTCCGTCATGTCGACCACGGAAGCGACGACACAAGGCCCGCTTTCAGTGGCCATGGGGTTCAAGCCGATCTGAACCGGGAACTCTGTACCGTCGCTGCGTCGCCCGGTCAGATCGATGCCCTCCGCCATCGGGCGCGCGCTGGGATTTGCGAAAAAACTGTCCCGATACCCGACGTGGTATGGCCGTACTGATTCCGGGACCAGGATCTCGATCTTCTGGTGCAGCAACCGATCGCGGGGATAGCCAAACAGCGTTTCAATCTGGGAGTTCACCAGCTGGATATCCCCCTGCCGATCGACGACAATCATGCCGTTGGGTGCCGAATCGATGATCGTCCGGATTTGACGTTCGCTGGCCTGCACCGCCTGCTGGGTGTCACGCAAAACGACGCTCATCCGGTTAAACGATTCGGTCAGCCGCCCGATTTCGTCATGGCGAGTCACGGGAATGGCGGCGGCCACCTTTCCCGCGGCCAGATCCTCGGTGGCTTGAGCCAGGGCGGCGACCGGCTGTGTGATGCGGTTTGCTGAGCGTGAGGAGAGAAACCAGGTGGCGGCGGCGGTCAGCATGATCATTCCCAGCGAGGAGGCTACTGCCAGATCGCCGATGGCTGCCGCCGTTTGCGAGACCTCAGCCATTTTTGCCACCTGGCGAGCAGACAAATCGCGCAAGATGTTCACGACGGCACGCGCCGCTGGGACCGCTTCGCTCGCCAACAGCTTAAGGGCTTTATTCCATTGCTCCGTCTGGCGGATCGCGATGGCCTTGGCGGCGTAGGTGTCATAAGCGGCTACTTTGTCTTGCAGCAGAACCAACTGGCCGTGCTGGGGCTCAGCCAGCGCGCTGGGCGCAGCCGCGAGATTGGAAAGGTAACGCTGTCCCTCGGCCAGGTGCTGCCGATAGCGTTCATGAAATGCAGAATCTGCCGAACGCAGAAAAGCCTCCAGTTCGACCGCGCTACGCGCAAAACTCGCACGGAAGTCGGCCATGGTGGCCAAGAGAATCTTTCGTTGGCTGCCTGAGGGAAAAGTTTTTTCCAGGTCGATCATCTTGGTACTTGCCAGAAAAATTTCGTAGCTGAGCGGCTTGATTTTGTCGGAGAGCAGCTGACGAGCTGGTTCGTTGTCCGGTGTGTGCGCGATCCCTTCGATTTTC
>WVZU01000296.1:8105-10868 GCA_011772275.1 Planctomycetales bacterium
TCCTGCCACTGGTTGCTTAAGGAGCGCAACCGGCGTAGGGCAGGCTCGATCTCCTTCTCCCAGGAATGCTCTCGTTCGACAATAAACTGTCGATCCCCCAGCAAAACCCAGGCCCGCAGGTTGGCTTGCGAATTATGGACGCCGGCCAGCGCCAGGGCGGAGGATCCAGCGGCCGGACCGCTGATTTTCGCCAGCTGGATCGCGTTGCGGCGCTGCCAGATAAACACGCCCAGGGCAATGACCAGCATCAGAAGCCCCAAGGCAGCCACCAGCAAATGCGAACGCAGCAGGCGGATCCGCAGGCCGCCAGGCTGCCATGCGTCCTCTTGTCTGGCCGGCGAGAAATTCGACTCACTGTTTTTCATGGGGTTGCCTCTCCTTTTAACCAGCTGGGCTGCTGGGATACCTGCTCAGCCAGCCAATCCAGCTGCCGGTCCAAAAGTCGAGCTGCCTGGTGGACGTGCGAGGGGAACTTCCTGCCGGGATAAAAGATGGTCGGGGGCGGTTCGACCTCCGGATACCGTCCGTGCAGATAAGCCAGTTCGGCTACCAACACCGAGGCCAGGTCGTACACATCGCTGGGGGTGACCTGGTCAATCATGGCGTCGGGGACCTCGATGTCCAGAATCTTCAAGTCGGATTTGGCAAAGATTTTTTGGATCTTTGCCAAACACGTAAGCAGTTGCCGATAGACATCCGCAGGTCGCTTGCCGCGCTGAAATTCGGGCAACTGGCGCGGAAATTCCGTGTCGCCTAATCGAGACGCCAGCACGCTCGCCAGACCCGACGCGCGTTGCACCTGCTGGTAGACGTCGCTGGGGGCAAAAGGCTGGTCCAGCAGCACGTTCAGCTGCCGGTTGGCTTGCACAATCGCTCGAAATACGTCGGTCGGCGTCTTCGTCGGATCGCGAGGCGGCGCCTGGACGGGTTGCTCAATCTTCAGCTGCTCTTTCACTTGCCGCAGGCGTTGTTGAGCGGCTTCGACAAGGGTCAGCACATCTTGGGGAGCGATGGGCTTGCTTGGTCGAGCTGGTGGAGCGGTTCGGCGGCCCAGCTGTTCGAACGCCAGGCGGTCCGCCTTCATCAACAGCGTTAACGCTTGAAAGTAAACTTCGCGCGGCGAGGCCGCCCGGACTTCAAATTGAAACACGCTGACCGGCTTCCCCAGTTCAACCCGCAGTTGCTCAATCTCTTCGCGCACCTGCGTCGCCCGGACAAAGACGTCGGCCGGTTGAATCTTGCCATGTCCGTCTGCAGCTCCCAGCCGCAGGGCCGGACCGTAACAAGCAGCCATCAGCGCCCCGACCCCAATCCACCGTCGCAAATCGGCCATAACTTGCCGTCCCTTCGTGCGATGAACGAGAACATATCACAGCCCACCCGGATTTCTCACCAGCCGTCGCTGGCCGTGAAATTTGTGAGCGATCCGGGCTCAGCCATTCTTCGGAAAGACCACCGGCCCCATCGGGAGCATCCCGGTGCCGACTGGCCGTCGGCTTACCCCTTACGTCGGCCAATTGGGCAATCGTATGCCCTGGCCCTGACGGGAAACATTTTACACGACCTGTTCGCCGTCCGGCAGCCACCGCGGCTTGACTCGGCAGCGGGCTTTTTCTGGGGAGGGGCGGTTGCTTGGCCACTCCACCGACCTTGCTTGCCCCCCAGCTCGCCGATATTTTCCAAGCTCAAGAAGGGGTACGACAAGCCACGCTGGCGGCGGGTTGGTCAAGGTTCGCGGCCGATCGGGAAATGGCCGCGGGAGGTAGCCCACCGCGATGGGTGTGGCCTGCCTAATTTTCGCTGCGAAAGCTGAGCCACCGTTGGGGGGGGAGGCAGGCCAAGGCGATCAACAGCAGTTGGCTGGCCACGAAGATTCCCAGCCACTTCAAGACGCCTTCGGTGAATCCGTACGAGTGCAGGCCGATCCCCAGTTCGTTGACGCCGAACCAGGACCAGGAGACGGCGATGTTACCGGCTACGACCAGCATCGCCAGTCCGCGATCCTTCACGATCTTGCCCCAGCGGGCGTGCAAGACCAACGCGTTCCACAGCACAATAATCAGGGCTCCGTTTTCTTTTGGGTCCCAGCCCCAGAAGCGGCCCCAGGAATCGTCCGCCCACAGACCGCCCAACACGGTGCCGACAAAGCTGAAAAAGATCGAAAAGCAGAGCGTGCCGTAGATCATCGTGGTCAACATCTTGCCGACGGTCCCGTTGCCGGCACGTGCTTGCAGCGCGGTGCTGAACACGCCGCCCAGGATGTAGAGGATGCCCAGCAGGCCGGCGACGTAGGTGGTCGCATAGCCCAGGATTACGGTCACCACGTGGGTGGCCAGCCAGAACTGGGTGTCCAGCACCGCCTGCAAAACGGCCAGCGTGTCGCCATCGGCCAGAAAGTGGGCCACCAGCAGGGTGGCGAACCCGCTGACGGCCGCGACCATGTTGCCCACGCCGATCCGGAAGATCCATTCCAGGATCAGGCCCAGCAGCACGCAGCCCCATCCGATGAAAATTGCCGAACCGTATAAGTTGGTCACCGGCGGGCGACCGGAAATATGGATGCGGGCCACGATTGCGTAGGTGTGCACGGCAAAAATCAACAGCACCAGCCCAAACGCGGCCCAGTTCAAAGGCCGATTCCAGCCCAAGGGTGCGGTCAGCCAGGCGGATGCCGTCAGGACAAACACAAACACATACAGAACGGCACAGTTGTAGAAGGGCGAGAAATGATTAAAAAACGCTTCGAAGTCGACCGGCATCCCG
>WVZU01000296.1:10947-17015 GCA_011772275.1 Planctomycetales bacterium
GTATTGAGCATGCTCAGCGCCTCGCCCGGTGGCCGGCCCAGCAGGTGCGCGTCAATAAAGCTGGTTGCCCACGCCTGGGAATACGGCAACCAGTCGACATGCGACGTGTCGCCCGCGGATTCGGGTTGGGGGACGACCAGGGGTGCCTCCCGCGAGCGGATGCTGGTCATAAACTGCTGATACGCCTGCCGGAATTCATCGGCCTTGGCCTTGGCCGCCTGCTGGTCCCGCTGGATTTCCTCGACGGTCGGCAGCGGCGGCAGGTTGGGCGGGACGAAGGCTTCGCTCAGCAATGTGTAGGTACGCAGCCGGCCATCCAGTTCCACTAACTTTTTCTGATAGACGCTTAATGTTTCCGGACCCGCGTCGCGGGCCTTCTGGCGAGCCTTCATGACTTCGCGTTCGAACTTTAGGATCCGCGGCATGATCTCGTTGATCGCGTACAAGCTTCCCTGGCGCCGTTTCAAGCCCAAGATGTCCAGCACTTCCAGATTGTCAATCCGGAAAACCTTCTGCTGCCGGGCAGCGGGTGAGTCGGTGATGACGTCCAACAGCCAGCGAATCGCCCCTTGGATTTTGCCTTCCCCATCGGTGTACTCTTCCCGATTCGAGACGGCCCGCAGACTGTTGCGGGCCAGGGTGTCGATGGGCTTGACGCGACCCCGATAAATCACCGGCAACTGCCCAAACTGTTCCACCTGCATCTCTGTGGCCGGGCGCTGGACCGGACGGGCCGCTCGCCAAACCCAGAAGACGCCCAACAGCACCACCGCCAGCGCGATGATCAGGGTTGGCAGGTTCCCGCGGCGCTGAGGCGAGGTTCGTTCGGAGGCCGCTGCGGCCTTCGCCTTGCTGCCGCGCTTCTTGCCGACCGGCACCCCGCTCACGGTGTCGGCTGCTGGCGAAAGTTGCCCGGTCGAGGCAGCTGCCTGTCGGGACAGGCGGTTTAAGAAGCGGATCAGGACGATGGTAAAATGAGCCAGCAAGCCGGTGGCGACAATCATGCAGGCCACATAGGGGATCATCCAGCCGCGATTGGTCACCACGCTGAACACCGTGTTCTCGACCCCCGCTTGATCCACGAACCAGCGAGACTGGTAAAAAGTCTCGCCCGCATACCGCAAGGGATTGTTCATCCAGATGTGCGGCTTGCGGTCGACGTTCCGCGTCTCATCGACCAGGTAGATGTCCGACGAATAGTTCTTGACCATGGACGAGCCCAGGTAGTCGTCTTTGCGGACATCGATCAGTGTCACCGAGTAGGGCTTGTACTGCCGCCGGAACCGCAAGGCCACATCGTAGGTTTTTCCCCCCACGGCGATCGTTTCGTTCAGTTCGGACAGGGCTCCATTTCTGTCCACCAGCACGGCTTGCGACAGCAGATAGGTCCCCAGGTCCGCACCGCTTTGCTTGTCGGTAAAAGCCAGGTAAGCCGATGCCTGGTCAACCCGGCCGTCCCCGTCCGCGCCGGTCGCCGGCTTGGCCTTTTCGGCTCGCAGCTTCAGCCCTTTCCCCTTGGTCGCCGGGTTCGGGCTGGCTGCCGTGACGGGTTCGATTTTCGAGTTGGGAAAATACTGTTTGATTTCGATCTCGAACGGCAGCGCGTCGTACTGGATCGTTTTGGTGGCCAGAAAGCGGGATGGTTTGCCATTGCTGGCCAGCGGAATGGCGACCACGCGGTCCTGCTGGTCGTCGTCGGGCAACTTGCGGTCGATGACCGCCAGCTCGACCGCTCGAATATCCTGAGCGTAGTTGACCGTCTGCCCCTCGGCGATCGTCATTTGTTCTTCCACGTCGAACTGGCTGACGAATACCTGGCCGAACATCAGCAACAGCACACCGCCGTGCAGCAGTGCGATGCCGCCGCGGCGTCGGAACAATAGCTGGCAGCCGACCAGCAGCACCAGCGCCGCAAACTCGGCCTTGATCAACTGCCACAAGATCCGCATGCCGGCGTGGCCCAGATACGCGTCGTTGCCCGGCCAGATCAACCAGACCGCCAAGCCGACCAATGGGAGCAGCAGCGTGGCGAATATCCAGAATTCGACACGGCGGAGATGGCCTTGCCAGGCGAAATAGATCGTGGCAGCGACTGCCGCGGCCACACTGGCCACCAAGGCCACCTTGATCGCCACCCAGAGGTGTGTCCACTGTTCAAAGAAAGGCACACCCTGCAGTCCCGCCGGATTGTGACCGCTGACCACCACGTACCAGGTCGCCAAGATCCCCGCCGCCATCACCAAAACTCCGCTGGTGAACCGCGCCCCGCGGGCCTGCACCGTAAAACGAACTGCGTGAGCCGCCAGCAGGTTGCAAACCATCGCCAGGCCGATTGCCTTGCCGCCGGGAAAGAGAAACGCACCGTGGGTGATCGCGGTCGTGGCCGCGACCAGGCCCATGGCCAACGTCAGCACCGCCAGCGGCCCCGCAGCCCGACTGGGCCGCAGCAGCTGATGGACCAGCAGGGCGGCCAGCGGGGACACCAGCACGGTCAGGAAGGCAAAGAGGACCCGCATGTTTTCCGCCGGCAGATCGGGGTACCACGCCGGCGGAAAGAAAATACGGACCGGCACCCAGGCCAGCCAGCAGTAAAAATAGTGGGACATCACCGACCACATGTCCATTTCGATCTGGGCCAGCGTCCCGATCATCACGATGCCGATCGCCAGGGAAAACAGCACCACGGTCAGACGCAACGACGCCAACGGCGCCAGTGCCACGCGGAACACCCCCACCAGCGACTCGGCAGGGGCGGCGCCCAGGAAGGGTTCGCGAGCCAGCGTGTCCGGGGTGGGATAGGTTGCCATGGGGATTTATCCGGGGGTAAAGCGGAGCGACGCCGCAAAGGCTCGGAAATTGTCTTTTTCACGCACAGCCAGCTGAGCGTTTCCTTGCATTTTGACAAACCACCTGCGACCAGCCACGTCCACAACCACGCCGTAGATCGACTCGGCCGCCGCAGCATCCGACGGGCCGCTGATTTCAATATATTTGCCCTCGTGGTCGTCGACCGTGAACGGTTGCAGTTCGGCGGCCAGCCGTTCGGCACTGATGGGTGCCAGGCGCACCTGGTCCCGCCAGCGGTTGATGTTATCCAGCAGCTGGCCGCCCGCCGAACGGACACTGATGGCGATCTGCCGCTCGCCGTCCCGGACCTCGTACAGGGCCTTGTCCATCAAGCCCAGTCGAAGGGGGCGCCAACCGGACGGCGGTTGGCACGCCAGCACAGACGGATCATGACCCTCCACGGGGGGGCCCGTGCGAGCTGGCCTGCTGCCGGGACGCCCCGGGGCCGATCGCCGACCGGCCAGTCGGGGCGGCAGGATCCGCGAAACGCTCTGCAGGTTGCCGACCATGTCCATCACAATCGCCTGCCGCCCGGCCACATCCCGCTTTTCGATTTCGGCGGGCAGAGCCTGTTTTGCGATCGGGGGCAGCTGCATCTGGCCGCGCCAGCGGTTCAGGTTTTCCAGCAGATACTGCTGTTCGTCTTCGTGGGTGATACCCAGCGGGACCACGGTCAACTCCAATGGTGGATCCGAGCCCGGTATTTTCAGTGTGGCGAAACGCATCGAGCCACCGCCCGCCTGCTGCCGCCAACCGGCCGGTAGCTTCCAGTCAGGCTGGCCAGCGTTCTGCTGGGCAAAGCGAACCGAATCGACCAGTTGGTGAAAAGCGTCCGTTTGTTGCGTAACCTGATCGTTGGGGCCAGCCAGCTTGAAAAACCAGCCCTGGTTGGCTTCGCGAAACATGGCGACCAGCATGCGGTCTTTGGCGGCCAGTTTTCGCCGCCCGATCTGCTGGACCACTTCGTCTTTGGGGATCAGGTACTGCTGAATCTCTGCCTCCTGATGACAGCCGGGCAGGGCAAAGCTGAGGCATACCGCCAGCAGGGCGAATGTTAAGCCAGCAGGGCGGCGGCAACCGTGCATGAGAACCGGCGGGCTGGGCAGACAGGCGGGAGCGATCCTGCCGGAGTCGGTCAATAAGGGGGCAGGGATCGCTGAAAAAACAACTATCCAATTATAGTAAGGCCGCCGCAGATTGGTAGATCGACCTGCCCCCGCAAAGCGGCTCGACTGCGGACACAGCCACTGCACACCGTGCGCACCTGTTCGCCGCCTTCCCCGGCAGCTGGATCGGCAGCTGATCGCACGCCGCCCCATCGTCGAGTCCGCCGTTCAGTGTGCGGCTGGCCGTTCGACATCCCCCACCCTGAGCACCCCAGCGGGGGGCCGGGCCACTTGGCCTGAGGGGAAAAACAAGAGACCTGCCACACGCCTTTCCAGCCTGGATTTCCAAAAACCTCTTGGCGATCAAGGCCCACGTGGTTGTCTGGCAAGGCAGACGGCCCGATTTGACTGCAAGCGTAAGGATCCTAACTTGCGCCTCAATGGGCGTGTCAGGCAGCCGGGCCAGGACCTGGCCTGAGCGCCACAGATGGCTGGTGAGAAGTCCAGGCTAGCGATAGACGCGCGTAAAGGTCTCGGTCCAGCCGACGACGGGTACTTCCGGAGCGATCAGGAATATTTCTACTCGACGGTTGCGCTGGCGGTTGGGTTCGGACGTGTTGGCCACAATCGGCTGGAACTTTCCATAGGTCGCCACGCCCAGGCGGTCTTCTTGCAAGCCCCGCACTCGCAGGTAGTCGCTGACGGCCAAGGCCCGCGCCGCGCCCAAATGCCAGTTGTTGGGGTAGATATCACGAGCTTCATCGCCTTCGATGCGGCGGTCGTCGGTGTGGCCGACGATCATGACCCGCAACGGACCCGCTCCGTCGGACTTGAGGATGGCGATGAATTCGTCCAGCATCTGTCGAGCGGCGGGCTGGATGCCGGCTTGTGCGGTGGCAAACAGGATGTCGGCATCCAGCTTGGCGGCACCGGATGCTTCATCATAGTAGAGGCCCGGGTAGCGTTGCGCGAGAGCGGCCAGTTGCTGGCCGACGCCAGAGGGGAGTGGGCCCTCGCCAAAGCGGCGATAAATTTCGTCACGTTCTCTTTGAAAGTTATCCAGGCGGTTTCGATCCGCTCGACTACGACGGTCCACGGTGCTCAACTCGCCTTCGGTCATGACCAGGTGGCTTTCCAGCTTGCGGCTGTGCGCATCCAGGTTCAGCAGCTGGGATTCTAGCGCTTTGTTCTTTTCACACAGCTGCTGATATTGATCGCGGTAGGCGGCCAGGCGGGAAGCGGGGACCAGGCAGCCACTGCAGAGCAGCCCGAGGGCTGCCGGCAGGAGGAAGAGGGCCCGCCGCGAGATGGATAAGGCTGGCACGCGCCGCATGATACGACTCCTTTCGCTTGCTGGCGCGGTTCGCCGGGCTGCACAGAGGTTCTGCCCGCCGCCAACGCGCCGTGTCTTCCTGACAAATTTGTTACTTGCTTGGGAACAGTCCGATGATGGAATCCATCAGGGCGCTGTTGACCGGATAGGACCCCTGCCAGCTCCACATCTGCCGGACCACGTCGTAGACCAGCATTCCGGTCAAACAGAGCACCGCGGTACAGCAAAACAGGCTCAACACATTCCAAATCGAATAGGGAGCTTCGGGTACGGCAGGGATCGGCACGACTTCCACCGCGGTCCCCGGTTTGACTACCGTGGCGGGGCCCAGGCCCAAGTCTTCGGCCGCTTCCGGACCGCCGATCATGGTCGCTGCGTCGTCCTCGATCAGCAGCCCCTCTTCGTCGGAGACATGCAGCATGGTCGCGCCCGAGGCGTCATAGCCAGCAGCCGCCTGGTCGAGGGGGATTACCTGCGAGCCGCTCTCGGAGAGTTCCTCGTCGTCCTCCCCCAGTGGCGTCAGGAGGAAATCTTCGTCCGATTTCATCCTGGTTTCCGCCGAGGCACTGGCCAGGTCATCGCCGAGGGTAATCATGTCGTCTGGGCCCAGGACCAGCGATTCGTCAACGGACGATCCGCCCAAGTCCAGGTCGGCCGGCGCTTCCTCCAGCGACAGTCCGCTATCGGCCAGGTCGCCCAGCGAAATTCCGCTGTCCCCCGCGCCGGCCGTAATATCGCTGCCGCTGCCTTCACCCAAAACCAGTTCGTCGTCATGTTCTTCG
>WVZU01000296.1:17020-18579 GCA_011772275.1 Planctomycetales bacterium
TAATTCACTACCTTTGTCCAGCGATAGACCGCTGTCTTCAAGACTTAAACCGCTTCCCGCGTCCAGTTCGGGCCCGCTGTCCGATTCCACGGCGGAATCGAGGTCCAGAGCCGAGAGATCTTCGAACTGCAGGCTGAGGTCCGACCCGCTGTCTTTGTCTTCAGCCGGTTCGGACGGTGCTTTCATCGTTTGGGCAGCCTGGTCGTCAGCGCTCAAGTCGAGATCGCTGTCGGCCAGACCGATATCGCTACCCTCCAGCCCGCTATCGCTGCCCTTGATCATCGAGTCGCCGACCAGCTGCACGTCGCTGGTGCCCGCTTCGGCGTCTGCCAGCTGGATATCGCTCTTTTCGGGGACTTCTTCCGACGAATCGTCAATGATCGTGCTCTTGCCGGTCACATCCGAACCGCCCAGCTCCCGTTCGCTCAACAAGACCGATTCCTCGCCCCCTTCTGCTTCTTGAGCCAGGGGGACTTTCGATTCGCTGGTCACGTCTTGTTCATCTTCCGGTGCCAGCTGCAGATCGCTGCCACCGGCCGACTCCGCTGGCTCAGCGGGGCTCGCCTCGGGCGTTGTCGAGCCGCTGGATTGGAGGGTCTGGCCAAGCTGCTGGATGTCGTCCGATTTGAATTTCCAGGTGGTGCCGTCACGGAAGCCGCGGATTTCGTTGCGGGCCCGCATCTCCACCAGCTGCTCGACACTGATCCCCAGCAGCTCAGCCGCATCGTCAAGTTGAATGAATTTCGTGGCCATAGATCGCTCCGCACGGTTCTCACGTGTCGCCGCCCGCCAGCCGCAACACGCTCGGATCCGCCGGAAAGACTCGCCGCTCAGGCGACTCTAGTTCTGTTCCAACATCGATCGAATCTGTTGCGGCAACGGACTGACACCGTTGAACTGGCTCATCTGCAGGTCCCAGTGAATATTTCGCACGCTCTGCAGCGTCAACGCCCCGTTGGCCGGATTGATATGATACACCGCCACCGCCCGCAGCTTGGGGTCGACAACGGTCAGCTGCTGGCGTCCGTCCTCCAACGAACTGCTCACAGCAATCAAGCTCGGATCCGCCAACGCGGATGCCGCGTGGCTGGCAAATACGGGGGGTGGCGTGGGGAAGGCCCCGCGGACCAGCATCACGACACCTGCAGCCACCACGACACCGATCGCCATCCCTTTCATCGCAACCTCCCTGCGCCATGAGGATTAAGGAGATCGGGCATCATTTTCTATTCTAAATGCCCGATCTGAATGTTCAAGGTTGACTGCCGGGACCCCGGCAGCAGACCGCCCTGACCGGTGTCAGGCGGCCTCCTTGAGGGGGCGGAGTCTAGCTGGCGGCCGGCCGGATGGGCAAGGTCAAGTCGTGCCCAGCCACCCGGCGGGCGACATCCGGTCCGGCCTGCCGCCCCCAAAAACTGGCCCCCCTCGCTTGCGAAGGCAGTGCCAGCAATCGGGCCCATGCTGAGCCCAGGCGGAGATCGGACGGAAGAAGTCGGCAGGCGATGGGGCAGCGGTGGGCAGTTGAACGGTTCAAGCGGTCGCCAGGGGAGGTGGTCAAA
>WVZU01000229.1:0-389 GCA_011772275.1 Planctomycetales bacterium
TGTGGCTCAATATCGCATGCGCGTCGACGACGAACTGGAATTCATCTATCGCGTGACCCGCGACCGAACGTCGCGTCCGTACGAACTGAACGTGGGGGACCAGATCGAGGTGGAATCGTTCGCCGACGCCAAGATACGGAGGCGGGTAATTATTCTGCCGGACGGCACCATTTCCCTGGCCCTCTTGGGGCAAATCCCCGCCGCCGGCAAGACCATCGAACAGCTGCGGATCGATCTGAACCGGCGCTACCAGAAGTTCTACAAAAACCCCTCGGTCACCGTCATCCCGCTGCAAGTGAACACCAAGTTGGAAGACCTGCGGGCCACGGTGGATAGCCGCGCCGGGACGGGGGGCCAGAACGTGCGGGCCCGCGTCACCCCCGACGGGA
>WVZU01000229.1:500-3560 GCA_011772275.1 Planctomycetales bacterium
GTGGGCGAAGTGGCCCAGCCAGGTCGCTACATCATGGAAGGACCCACGACCGTAATGCAATCGATCGCCCTGGCCGGCAGCTGGAAAGTGGGCGCGAACCTCAACCAGGTGGTCATCTTCCGTCGCGGTGACGATTGGCGACTGCTGGCCACCATCCTGGACGTCAAAAAGGCCCTTTACGCCCAGCGTCCGATTCCGGCGGACGAATTGTGGCTGAGCGACAGTGACATTGTGGTGGTCCCGAAGAGCAGGATCCAGCAGTTCAACGAATGGGTGGACCTCGTCTTCACGCGAGGCGTCTACGGCCTGCTGCCCGGCCAGGCCAGCTCAGTGACCTTCGTCGGAGAGGGAAGACTCTAACCCAAATTTTTCACGGCAGGCCGCCAAGCAGTCAAGCGAAACATCCATCCCGGGCCATCATCTACTGGACCCGCTGTGCCGGTGATGTCGAACTCCCGCACCTGCGGCTGGGGCCAACGCCCCTGCGTCGATCTCAACCCCGATCCGCGCGATCAGGAATTCCTTCCAGACGCCAACGCACATGTTGCTGTTGAGCAGGCAGCCGATCCCGCCGAAGATCTTTTTTGAGCAAATCCTCTCCGCCGCTCAAGCAACCGGCGGACACCAGCGGCGAGGGCCAGGTCCCCGGGCAGGGTCGTTGCGGGCGTCCACCTGGTACCTGCCTGGAAGGGGACTACCAGTGATAGATCGCACAAGCGACTTGAATGCCGGCTCCGACTTCCACGATCAGCCCCTTCATCCCGCGGGTGACCCGCCGCGCACGGGCCAGGGCGTCCAGCGAATGGGCCAGCGACGAGGTGTAAAGGTCCCGGTGTGGCCGCGACAGCCGGACAAGGCGTCCCGGGGGAACATCGAGTTGCCTTCCCAGCCGGTCCACAAACGAGGGCGAGATCTGGGGCGGCAGCACGACGTCAAAATCGGCGATCCGCAGCCCCGTCTCCTCCAGCAGCCGCGCCACCGTCCTTTCGATGCACTCCAGGTAATACTGCTGCAGCTTCCCGTCCCGCGCAAAGGACAATGCGGACCGTCCCTGGCGGTTCTGCGAATGGGACTCGAACCGATGCAGATGGTCCCAGTCGTCGTCAAACAGGAACTTGCCGAATCCGGTTTCGCCGTCGCCACGGCCATCCACGATCATAGCCGAAGCGGTTTCTTCCAGCCCCAACACGTTGTCTGGCCACAGGGGGGCGTTGTAGTCGATTTCGGAAGCCACGACCATGGCCGTATCGAAGGCCCCGCTGGCGATCATCTGGCTGGACAGGTAGCAGGCCTGCAGGAAGCCGGTGGCACCGCTGGCCACGTCAAACGCCAACGTCTTCTTGTCGTCGGGCGACTCACTGGCATCGTTCATCTGCAGCCGGCCCGCCAGAACCGCCGCCAACGCCGGCTCGGACAAGAATTCGTTTCGATACACCCCCGCGTTGACCAGCAGATCGATATCGCGGGGATCGTAGAAGGAGTCGGCGAAACAGGCTTCGGCGGCAGAGGCCAACTGGACCAGCGTGTCGCGGGGCGGGGACGGACCGGGCGGGACGATCCCCCAGCTTTCGATGCGTACGCGTGGCCGGTCCGTTCCCAGACACGGCCGCCGGATTGTGACGCTCGATTGCTTCGGCAGGGACCGTTTCGTCCTTTGACGAATCCGATCGGGCAGGTCGTCGAAAGTGTACAGGGCGCTGCCTGCCGTTTGCCCTGAGGCCGCGATGCCGAAGACGACCGTATCGTCGCTATGAATGGTACCGTTCCGGATATGGTCCATCACGGCGACAAAGTGAGTCGTCGTCGCCGTATTCCCCCGCTCGGCCAGGTTGTAAATCGTATTCCGCTTGTTCAGCACCTTGCGGCCAAAGCTGCGGTTCAACGCCTCCGCCGCTCGACGCAGCGAGCGCGATGCCGTCTGATGCATGATGAACTGATCGCAAGCTTCCGGCCGGATGCCATTCTCTTGCAGGAATCGCGGAGCGTGGGTGGCGAACTGTTGAATCCCTACCTCGGCGATCTTCAGCGAATCGGTCAGCATGATCGCGCCGCCGTGCGGCCGTTCGCTCAGCTTGCCCACGCACAGCGAACTGTAGCGGCCCAGCGTGTAAAGCTCGATATCGTGGAAACCGGCCCCCTCTCCAGACGCCAGCTCCAGGATCGCCGCCACCCCGGCATCGCCCAGGGTTAAACAAGCCATGCGGGGGTCGCGCGGTCCGTCGATTTCCAGTTGAGCGGTGCGGATCAAATGCGTGATGTGCTCGCCACTGACCACCAACACCCGCCGCGCCGCGCCGGTGTCCAGCAAGGCTTGAGCCACAACGAGGGCGGTGAAAAATCCGGCGCAGGCGTTTCGGACATCGAACGCCATGGCGGCGGTCAAGCCGATTTGCTGAGCCACGCGGAGGGCGCCGGTTGGCTCGACCAGCGACTCAGAATTCGGTCCGCTGCACCTGGAGATATCGCAGCTGATGACCACGTCGATCTCGTGCGGTGCATATCGCGAACGGCTCAGGCAGTCCCGCACGGCGTTGACGGCCAAATCGTGCGAATACTCCCCCTCGGCCACAATTCGCCGCCGGTGGATGCCGGTCACACGTTCCAACGGTGCGCGGACCTTGTGGCGACAACCGGCCAGGATGTCGGCCGTCGAGACGACATGAGCCGGATAGTAGACGCCCAGGCTCTCGATCAGCATGCGGCGGTCAGCGCGCCGAGCAGATCGACCAGCCGGCAGCGCGGGGCGTGGATCGGCCGTCCTTCCCGAAGCTGTCCTCCTTAACATCGTACCGCCACCTCCATGGACGCCCTCATTTTAACCGGAAACGGATCGGCAGCGAAGGCAGCCGAACGGTTTTTTCACGTCATCGGTTGCCGATGTGTTCGATCCGCATTCAAGGGCAAATCGTGCCAGGCGATGCCAGCCCACCGAGTCACGGATTTGCTTTGACCGTTCGCCGGTTGCCGGCATGCGGGGCAAATCATCGCGGACCCCATCGGTTTTGCCTATCGCCGGTCAGCGCAAGCCTGTATTCCCCAGCTGGATTCGATTAAACTCAA
>WVZU01000256.1:0-951 GCA_011772275.1 Planctomycetales bacterium
AAGATGGCGATCAAATCTACGTCTCAGGAAAATCTTATGAACGGCTGGTCGAGTTAATCGACCCGTTCATGATCTCGCAAATGCGGTACAAAGTACCGCCGGCTAGACGAACACGCATGCCCAAAGAGTAACGGAGGAGTACAAAGGTACCCTCAGCCTGGTTGGCAATCAGGCATCGAGCGTAAAGGTAGAAGGGTGCTTGACTGCGAGACTTATCAGTCGAGCAGGAACGAAAGTTGGTCTTAGTGATCCTGTGATTCCGTATGGAAGGGTCATCGCTCATCAGATAAAAGGTACTCCGGGGATAACAGGCTTATCGCTCCCGAGCGTCCATAGCGGCGGAGCGGTTTGGCACCTTGACATTGGGGTGCTGCGAGAGTGATCTCGTACCAAAAATTCGGCTTATAACGGTGAACCCGTCAGTGAATTCTATGGATTTCCCCATCAATTCACCCGGCAACACCGTGGGAAGTCTTACGTCAACGCAACACGCCATCCTGGTCGGCTCGCTGCTCGGCGACGGCACACTTCGCAGACAAAATGCGCAACGTCGCATCAACGCTCTGTTCGAAGTGAACCATTCGTTCGAGTATCGAGAGTACGTGGATTGGAAGTGGAGACACTTCGAGTCGTTCGTGCTGACGCCGCCCAAATCCCGCCAAGGCAAGGGAAAACGTGTTGCCTAACAAGTTGACCGATGACCCCGTAACGACTGATCCGAAAGGAGAGAGTTCGCTGGGATCGCATGATCTGGCGAGCTAACACGCCGACTCCTGTCACGTCTTGGCCAGAGTATGGGTGATGCTTCGTCGCGGAAGCACTCAGTCACCTAACCTCGGCGACAGGATGAAGATATAGTCTGTGCCATGCGAAAGTATGGAATTGCTTGCGATGTCGGCTCATCACATCCTGGGGGTGGAGAAGCTCCCAAGGGTTTGGCTGTTCGCCAAT
>WVZU01000256.1:1148-3596 GCA_011772275.1 Planctomycetales bacterium
GAGTCCCCTGGAAGACGACCAGGTTGATAGGCGGGATGTGTAAGCACGGTAACGTGTTCAGCTAACCCGTACTAACGGACGAAAGCTTGACCACATATATCGAAAGCTCTTTCGTAAGTACTGCGGACCCTGGTACCCGGTACTCGACAACTGGCGCCAAACGTCGCTTTTGNNGAAAGCTTGACCACATATATCAAAAGCTCTTGGGAGGACGAGAGGTCCAAAAGACTCTCAGACTCCGTACAGCGCCAAAACGTCGCTTTTGCAAAAACCACCAAGTGCCGCCGGGCAGAACGGCCCGCGGCACTTCTTCCGGCGACCATACCTGAAAGGTCACACCCGACCCCATTCCGAACTCGGTAGTTAAGCTTTCAGGGCCGATGATAGTACTGCAAGTGCGAAAGTAGGTATCGCCGGATTTTTTTGCTCACCCCGCCCTCGCGGCCCCCGCCGCGAGGGCTTTTTTTTGCCCCAGCTTTGATAAAATATGCAGCGACGGCTTCCTTGGCAAATTCGCCCTCCACATGCATCCATCGTCATGCAAATGCTCGGATGGATGATGGGCGATTGCTGATTGTGCATTCTTGTTGAAATGAGGCGTTGCCTCTTTCTCCGGGAGGTTTGACCGTATGCATAGCTTGGTCCTCACCGTCATCGGTCCGGATCGCCCCGGCCTGGTCGATTCCCTGGCCGAAATCGTGGCGGCCCACCAGGGCAACTGGCTGGAAAGCCGCATGGCGCACCTGGGGGGAAAATTCGCCGGGATCCTGCACGTCGTCGTTCCGGAACAGCAGACCGAAGCGCTGCTGGCAGCTCTGGAAACACTCGGCACGCACGGTTTGAGCGTCCATGCCGAACGCGACACCGTTACCGAGATCCACCAGACCTTCCGTCCCGTCACCTTGGAACTGCTGGGCAACGACCGGCCCGGCATTGTGCGCGAGGTTTCCCACGCTCTGGCCGGCCGCGGTGTGAATGTCGAGGAGTTTCGCACCGAGTGCATCGACGCGCCGATGAGCGGCGGCACGTTGTTCCGGGCGACGGCCCAATTGCGCTTACCGCCCGACCTGGCTGCCGACGATTTGCGGCACCAGCTGGAACAGCTGGCCCACGACCTGATGGTCGACATCTCGCTGAACGAACCGGACTGAGTGCTGAGCAGAGCGCTTTTTACAACCCTGGAGCCTGGTCTCTTCGAGACCGAAAAGCGGGCTCACAGAGCCCGCCGACAGGTTTTGAAACGCGCGGTAGTGGGTACTGGGTACCCCGCACTCACTACTTAGCACTGGGTACTCAGTCGCTGCCAAGCTCCTGGTCATCATAGCGGCACGGGTGCCAGGAGAGTCCCAGTCGCAGCATCATTCCGCCAGGATTCGTTTCGGCCTACTTCTTTGCCGGCCGCCGCCGCTTGGCGAAATGCGTTGCACGCCACTGTTCGACAAAATCGCGGAACTGCCGAGCGGGCGGTGTGGGGTTGTGTTCAGGGTGGCTGATCACATACAGCTGGCGGCGAGGGCGAAAGCCGCGGACTTTGATGGTGGCCAGGTTCCCTACCGGCCGGATCGCCCGCTGGGAAAAAAATGCCACCCCCACTTGCTGCTCGACCGCCGCCCGAATCGCGTCGTTGCTGTTGACCTCCATGGCGATATTCAGATCTGCGGGCGAGATATCGTGTTCTTCCAGCGCCCGCTCGACACAGCAACGGCTGCCCGAACCCGCTTCGCGCACGATCAGCGGTTCACGGCACAGCCGTTTCAGCGTCGTGCTTTTCTTGCCGGCCAGCGGGTGATCCGCGGCAACCACCAGCACCAACTCGTCTTCGGCCACCGGGCGGGCCTGCAGCCTGGTCGAGCGGGGCCGCTCTCCTACAAATCCCACCTCCGCCTCTCCCTCTTCCACGGCAGCGGTGGCCAGGCGGCTGTCCGACACGGTCACCGATTCTTTGACCTGCGGCCAGCGTCTGCGAAATTCGGCCAACAACTCGGGCAACAGCCACTCGGAGGGCACCGTGCTGGTCGCGATCCGTAAGACGCCACAAAGTGGCTCTTCGGTTTGGCCAACCTGCAGCGATGCCTGGTCCACCAGATCGAGGATCTGCCGTGCGTAGCCGTACAGCCGCTGTCCCTGTTCCGTCAGTCGCACTCCCCTCCCCCGCCGCTGGAACAACGTAGCGCTCAATTCCCTCTCCAGCGCCGCCACCTGCTGGCTGACGGCGGCCTGGGTCAGGCCCAACGACTGGGCAGCGCGAGTAAAGCTCTCCCGCTCGGCCGCCGCAGCAAACGCCTTGAGATGGCGGATGTCCATCACAGCTTTCCCCCAAAGCAACTTCGGCAGGTCCCGCCTGCAACTGCTGATCGCAGGGCCCGGCAGGCATTGAATCGGGCCACAAACCATGGTAATCTACTAGATCACTTTACATAAGATTTCATTATATCTTTTCCGAGGGCC
>WVZU01000253.1:0-9704 GCA_011772275.1 Planctomycetales bacterium
CATCGGGCAGCTGGCCGATACGGAAGCCAACGTCAAATGGGTCGCCCAGCAGAATCTGCACTGGACACTGAAATTCCTGGGCGAAGTGGACAGCAACCTGGTTCCTCGGATCTGCCAGGGGATGGCCGAAGGGGTGGCTGGGATCGCACCCTTTGAGGTGCAGACGGCCGGCGTGGGCGCTTTTCCCTCGGCCAGCCGGCCACGCACCGTTTGGCTGGGGACCGGGGGTGGCACCGAGCCCTTTATTGGCTTGCACGACGCCCTGGAAGGTCCGCTTTCCAAGCTCGGCTTCCGCAAAGAACACCGTCGGTTTCAGCCCCACATGACGTTGGGGCGAGTGCGGCGGTCGCCGCGGGGGATCGACCAGCTGGCCCAAAAAATCGCCAAATTTTCCAGCTTCGACGCCGGTAGCCAGCAGGTCGAGGAAATTATTCTTTTTTCCAGCCTGCTCGATCGCCAGGGACCGGCGTATGAAGTCTTAGGTCGAGCTCCTTTGGGCGGGCGAGTGGCGAACGGGGCGAGCGGCGATTGACCATTTGGCCAGATCCGCGGTCAATCCGCCCGGCTCGTGCCCTCAGCCCCCTACCAGCCCCTGGCGGCCCCCGGCGACCGGAGGGAGCGGTCGATTTGCCCCCTCCGAGCGGCTTTTGTAAACATGCCTTGACCTACAGGAATGATCACGCATACACTATATCCACCTGTACATTACCTTGTCTGCGGTGACGTCCGCCGCCGGGCCATTGCGATTTGAGCAACCGTTTACGATAAAAGAGGTTCCTGGAAATGATTACTACCGCCAAAGCCAAAACCCCGCAAAAAACCAGTTCGTCGGCAACACCTTCCCCAACAACTTCCCCACCGGTGGACAAGAAACCCATGGCCAAGAAACCGACCGTGACCAAGACCGCGACGAAATCGACCCGGAAGTCGAAGACCCGTGTCGATACTCCCCCAAACGGGCTGCTGGAAAATAATCCTCACTTGAAAACGACGTTGCAGCAGATCGAAAAAGAATTTGGCGAAGGCGCAATCATGGCGCTCGGGTCCGCACATCATGGTCAGGTCGAAGGGATTTCTACCGGCTGCCTGTCGCTGGACATGGCACTGGGTGGCTATGGCATCCCCCGCGGCCGGGTCGTGGAAATGTTTGGTCCCGAATCCAGCGGCAAGACGACGTTGGCCCTGCACGTGATTGCTCAGGCCCAGGCCAGCGGCGGCATCGCCGCCTTTATCGATGCCGAACATGCCCTGGACCCCAGCTGGGCCAAAAAGCTGGGCGTCGAACTGGATACACTGCTGGTCAGTCAGCCCAGCCACGGCGAACAAGCGATGAATATTTGTGAAATGCTGGTCCGGTCCAACGCCGTGGACGTGATCGTGATCGATTCGGTCGCGGCCCTGGTCCCTCAAAAGGAGCTGGAGGGCGAAATCGGCGATACGCATGTCGGCCTGCAGGCTCGGCTGATGAGCCAGGCGTTGCGGAAACTGACCGGGGCGATTGCCAAGAGCAAGACGTGCGTGATCTTTATCAACCAGATTCGCGAAAAAGTCGGCGTCATGTTCGGCAGCCCGGAGACCACGCCAGGCGGTCGGGCCCTAAAGTTTTACGCCTCCTGCCGTATCGATGTCCGCAGAATCGGACAGCTGAAGGATGGCGACGAGGTGGTGGGGCAACGTGTCCGGGCCAAAGTGGTCAAAAACAAAGTCGCCCCCCCCTTCCGCGTGGCCGAATTCGACATGATGCACACCGACGGCATCAGCTACGAAGGCGATATTTTGGACCTGGCCATGGCAGAAAAAATCGTCGTCCGCAGCGGGACCTGGTTCCGCTACGGCGATCTGCAATTGGGCCAGGGACGGGAAAAAACCCGCCAATACCTGAAGGATAACCGCAAGGTCACCGCCCAACTGCGGGCAGAGGTTTTGGCCAGCGGGGGTTATCATGATAAGCTGACAGGGAACGAGACGATCGAACCGCCCCGCGATGTCGCGGCCGTTTGATCGATCCCCCCAGCCAGACCGCTATCATGTTGCCCACCCCTGCCCCCCTCAGCCAGGTCATGCGCTCCTGCCAGGCCGCGCCATCAGCCGGCCAGGCAGCCGGCCGGTCGAGCGGCATTCTGCTGCTGTTTGTCAGCCTGCTGGTCTTCGTCCTTCCCCTAGACGCTCAGCAGACACCGGCCCCGGCCGCGGCAGCCATCGAGGAGGCCTTTGTCAACGTCATCGCGGCCCGCGAAAAGTCCGTGGTCGCCATCGGCATGTTCCAGGTCGACAACGACCCCTTTGGCGGCCATCGGCCGAACCGCGATCAGCCCCCCACCCTGGATGCCATCCCCGACGCGTACGCGACCGGCGTCATCGTCGATCCCAAGGGGCTCATCCTCACTTGCTGGCACACACTGAAGGACAAACACAAAAAGACGCGGCAATATGTCCGTTTTGCCGACAAGCCCGTCTGGTGGCAAGTTCGTATCCGGGCGGCCGATCCCTTCAGCGACCTGGCCGTGCTCGAGCTCGTCGACGCCAAAGAGGTGACCTCGCAAGTCAAACTGCAACCCATGCCGCTGGGGGATACCCAGTCGCTGCGGAAAGGGCAGCTGGTGATCACGCTGGGCAATCCCTACGCCATCGCTCGCGACGGCCAGGTCAGCGCGGGCTGGGGAATCGTCTCCAACCTCCGCCGGCAGGCCCCCCCTCAAGAAGGCCGGCAGCTGCCCAACCAGCGGCGGCCTTCGTTGCACCACCTGGGCACGTTGATCCAGACAGACGCGAAACTGAACCTCGGCACCAGCGGCGGCGCCCTGCTGAACCTCAAGGGCGAAATGATCGGACTGACCACCTCCCTGGCCGCGTTGGAAGGCTACGAAAAAGCTGCCGGGTACGCCATCGCCGTCGACAGGACCTTTCGTCGAGCGCTGCAACAATTGAAGGAGGGACGCGAGGTCGAGTACGGTTTTCTGGGCGTGCGACTCAGCGACCTGACCCACTATCAACGTGCCGCCGGCTGGTACGGTGTGCGGATCGAAGGCGTCATCGACGGGGGTCCTGCCGCCAGCAAGCTGCGGACCGGCGACATGATCACGCATGTCAATCACCAGCGGATCCAAAGCGTTACCGAAATGATGCGGGCCATCAGCCGGCGAGCCCCCGAGACCCAGCTGCGGCTGACCGTCGCACAGACCGATCCGGCCACCGACCGACTGGTCCCCAGGTTCACTTCGATCCGCCTGACAAAAAAATACATCGCCGGCGAAAATGTCATCACCGTGCCCCGACCAGCCTGGCGCGGCATTCGGGTCGACTACACAACCGTCTCGGCATGGGTCTTGGGAAGCATCAGGATTGACCCCGGCGTCTTTGTCCAACAAATCCTGCCCGAAACCGCAGCGGCCACCGCCGGGCTGGAAGTTGGCCAGCGGATTACCCACGTCGGAGATCTTTCGGTCAATTCACCCGAAGAATTCTTTTCCGCGGTCGTCGACCAGCAAGGGCCGGTTCGTCTGCGGGTCGAACCGGCTGCAGAGGTGGTGGTGATTGCCCCTTAAGGGAACGGCCTCGACAGCCGCTCGCCTCTGCCTGGCGACCACATCCACCCCTGCGTTTTTCGCGGATCGTCCTGCGGTTGCCGCCAGAAAGCGACCGGCGGCCCAGCACCCCACCAGCTCGGCTTCGCCACTCGTCCTCCCAACAGGCGGCCCGCCAGGCTGCGGCCCGCCGCCGCGCTCGCCAGGCTGACTTCCGGCCGACATGCGGCAATCGTGCTCCCACCCCGCCCTCCCGCGCAAAACTCGCCTCGTCTGGCCCAGCCTCTGCCCACCAGCTATCATGGCCCGTCTGCCTTGGCAAACCATCCATCCTTGGCGACGATCGTCTACCCGATGAAGACCGACGAACTGCGCGAAAAATACCTGGCTTTTTTCCAGGCGAAGGGCCACACACGCTGTGCATCGGACGTGCTGGTGCCGACCTGGGACCCGTCCGTCCTGTTCACGCCGGCCGGCATGAACCAGTTCAAGGACCATTTTTTGGGGAAAGTCAAGCTTGATTTCACCCGTGCCACCACCTGCCAGAAATGTCTGAGAACCGGTGATATCGAAAACGTGGGGCGGACGGCCTACCATCACACGTTCTTCGAAATGTTGGGGAATTTCAGTTTTGGCGACTATTTCAAACGTGAGGCAATCCACTGGGCCTGGGAGTTTCTGACGGAAAAGCAATGGCTGGGCATCGATCCCGCCCGTTTGTCCGTCAGCGTCTACAAGGACGACGACGAAGCTGCGGAAATCTGGGCCGGCGACATCGGCCTGCAAACCGACCGGATTGAACGGTTAAGCGAAGATGAAAACTTCTGGCCGGCCAATGCGCCCAGCCAGGGTCCGGACGGCGTCTGCGGTCCCTGCAGTGAAATCTTCTATCACGACGACGCCGGTGGCTCAGTCGAAATCTGGAACCTGGTCTTCACGCAGTTCAATCGCGTGGGCGATCCGCCCGACAACCTGCGACCGCTGCCCAGCAAGAACATCGACACCGGCATGGGGCTGGAACGGACTGCCGCCACGCTGCAGGGCGTGTCGACCAATTTTCACATCGATATCCTCCGCCCGATCCTGACAGCGGCCGCGGCGGCCTGCGAGATCAATTACACTTTCGATTCCGAAGAAGGCCGCCGCTTGCGCCGGATCACCGACCACATCCGCGCCTGCACGATGGCCGTCCATGAAAACGTCTACCCCGGGCCCAACAAAGAAAAATATGTAATCCGTCGCTTGATTCGTCGAGCGGTTCTGGATGGCCACCAACTCGGTCGCCGCGAACCGTTCCTCTATCAGATCGTCCCCACCGTGGTCGAATGGATGCAAGCCGCCTATCCGGACCTGGCTCAAAGCACAGCCCGGGTGGCGGAAGTCATCAAGAACGAAGAAGCCAACTTCCTGGCCACGCTGGACGCCGGGCTGGCCCGGGTCGCCAGGCTGTTTGAGCAGATGAAAACGGCTGGTCGTCCCAGTGTCGACGGCGCCGAGGCGGCCGAACTGTACCAAACCTACGGCCTCCCGCCGGAAGTTCTGGAAACCCTGGCCGCCGAAAATAATCTGGCATTCGATTGGGAAGGTTTTCGTCAGGCGATGGAGGAACATGGTGAGGCTTCCGGCAAGGTCTCTCACACGGTCATGGGCGATCGCGGACCGAGGGATGCCATCAAGAAAGTCCTCCACGAAGTTGAATTCCTGGGCTACGAGACCACCCAGACCAGGGCTCAGCTGAAATTTATCATCGCCCAGGATCAACTTTGCGACCACTTGCAGGAAATTGCCAACCGGAATCGTGTCCAACTGGTGCTGGATCGTTCGCCGTTTTACGGCGAAGCCGGCGGCCAGGTCGGCGATACGGGAGAAATCGTCGGCGAAAACTTCCGCTTCCAAGTGCTCGACACCCAAAAAGACGGCCACCTGATCATTCACCATGGTCACCTGGCCGAAGGGGAAATGACCGCGGGTGCGGAAGTCACCGCCCGCGTCGATGCCCGCCGCCGGCAGGGTATTCGCCGAGCCCACACGGCGACGCACATCCTCCACCACGCTCTGCAGAAAATCCTCGGTAGCCACGCTCAGCAGCAAGGATCCAAAGTCGACGACGACTGGCTCCGCTTCGATTTCACCAATCCGTCTGCCATGTCCGCCAATCAGCTGGAGGCAGTCCAGCAGGATGTGCGCGACAAAATCGAATCGCCCGCCCCGATTCAATGCCAGACCGTTCCGCTGGCCGAAGCCCGCGCCGCGGGTGCCATGATGCTGTTCGGGGAAAAATACCCCGACCCCGTCCGGATGGTCTCCATGGGCCAGTTCAGCAAGGAACTCTGCGGCGGCACCCACCTGACCGATACAGCCGACGTGGGAAGTTTTGAAATTGTGTCGGAGGAAAGCGTGGCGGCAGGCACCCGACGCATCACCGCCCTGACCGGCGAAAAAGCTCGCCAACATGCCGCCGAAGCCCAGCAGCTGCTGGCAGAAGCGGCCGCCGGGCTGCAAGTCCAGCCAGCACAAGTCCCGGCGGCCGCGGTAGCCCTCCTGCAACATGTGCGCGAGCTGAAAAAAAGCCTGGCAGGCGGCCCGACCGCCAACGATCCGCCCCAACTGGCACAGGCCGCGGCCGACCCGCGACCGGCCACTCTGCTGCTGCAAACAACCGCCGCCCTCCTGAAAGTCGCACCCCACCAGGTCCCCGCTCGAATCCAGGCCCTGCGGAAAGACCAGCAACAGCTGAAAAGCCAACTGGAAAACCTGAATGCCCAGCACACGATCTCGGTGGACGCACTCCTCCAACAAGCCACCGATGTCGGTGGCACCCGCCTGATCGTCGCGGAAATACCCGGCGCCAACCCCAACCAGATGCGCAACCTGATCGATCAGCTGCGACGCCAGGCGGCCCCCATCGCCGTGCTGCTCGCCAGCTCGCCAGGACCCGACAAAGTGCTGCTGGTCGCCGGCATCAGTAACGACCTGGAACAACAAGGCCTGCACGCCGGTAATTGGGTCCGCGACGTGGCAAAACTGGTCGGCGGCAGCGGAGGGGGAAAACCGTCCCTGGCACAAGCCGGCGGCAAGCAAGTCGACAAACTGCCCGAGGCGCTGNNTCCTGAACCCCCCGCTTGGCATGCCAATTTCCCTGCGGTATGCTAACCCGCCAGCCAATCGCCCACTTCCCTTCCCGCAATCCGCAACCTGCACTCAGGAGACAACCATGGCCTATTCACTGCCCGAATTGCCTTACGCGTACGACGCACTCGAACCTCATATCGATGCGCGGACAATGGAGATCCACCACACCAAGCATCATCAGGCCTACATCAGCAAGGTCAACGATGCGATTGCCGGAACGGCACTGGAAGAGCACAGCATTGAGGATCTGGTGGCCGCCATAGACTCGGTGCCGGAAAACATCCGCACCGCCGTCCGCAACAACGGCGGCGGTCACGCCAATCACTCTCTGTTCTGGACCGTGATGAGCCCCAACGGCGGTGGTCAGCCCAGTGGTGAACTGGCAGCGGCCATGGACGCAGACCTGGGCGGCTTCGACAAATTCAAGGAAACCTTTTCCCAAGCCGGCGCGACCCGTTTCGGCAGCGGATGGGCCTGGCTGTGTGTCGGCTTGAACAAGAAGCTGTGTGTCTGCTCGACACCCAATCAGGATAACCCCCTCATGACCAGCCTGGCGGAATGCCCCGGCCAACCCATCCTGGGGCTGGACGTGTGGGAGCATGCCTACTACCTGCACTACCAGAATCGACGACCCGATTACATTAGTGCGTTCTTCAATGTGATCAACTGGGATGAAGTTGCCCGCCGCTACGCTGCCGCCCGCTCGTAAAACCAGCGGTCCGCATGCCCCCAGCGGTGGTCAAACATCAATCGCCCCCATCCGGCGCCCGTTGCCGATCCGCCGGGACCCACCGGTCGCCGGCACGGCCAAACTCAATTGGGTTCAACACCTGCCGTCACGCTCGCGGCACTGTTTGCCTGGGGTATCCCGGACCGGGGGCTGGCGCTTGTCCTGGGGCTGGGTACGTGTTTCGCCCGGCTGCATTGCTAGTGGAATTCGAGCGGCGAGAAAATCGGTTGTGTCGGGGACGCCCAACGGGGTCGGGAGTCTTTTTCGCCAGCAGTCCCACTATTCATCCCTGCAGGTTTTTTCAGTGGCGAAAAAGACTCCCGACCCCCTCCGGCCGACCCTGACGAATCGTCGGGAGATCTCCCACTTCGCTTGGCCAGGCCGGACGGGTCGGCCTGGCTGCGGCCGGACCGCTTGCCACCGCCCAGCCGTGGCCCCGTCAGCATTGCCAGACCTGCTGGCACTCCAACCCAATCTGGCGTTGACCACAGTTTCCGCCACCCTATAATCCGGCCCCGACTCTTGCTGTCGGCAGGTGTAGGAAGTCGAGCGAAAGTTTGCCTTTTTGGAAAAGTTCGCCCGTCGTACAAGTCGAAACATCAGTACAAGGTCTGACGATTCTCATCGCAAGCCAAGGGGAAGTCTTCCGATGCGTAGTTCCACCCTGCGATTGTTCGTGGCAGCCATTCTGACCGCGATATTTACTGGCTGTCAAAGCGGTCTCAGTATGCCACGTTGGGACTGGTGGCGAAAAGACGATAACACCCCACCACCTTCCACCAGCCTTTCCGGCTCACCGTATAACTCAAGTTTGCCCTCCGCCAGCGCGTCTTATCCGGGCGGTACCCCAACCGGTAGTTCGACATACAGTGGTCTAACNNCCGGATCCGCCTACCCGTCGCTGGGCTATCCCAACGGCTATCCGGGCAATACCTATCACAGCAGCACCGGTAGCTACGGCGACAACAACGCGTACTCAACCGGCAGCATCAGCGGCGGCAGCTCGTCCTATTCCAGCCCCACCGGCAGTTCGGCCTACGGATCACCTGCCGGCAACAGTCCGACTTACCCCAGCACCGCCGGATCCATCTATCCCAGCACTGGCAGCGAAGGTCGCTACCCCAGCACGGCGACACCCGGCTATCCCAGCACGGCGACGCCCGGCTATCCCAACACGGCCGCCTCGTATACCAACCCCTACGTTACGACGGGCGCCTCGCCAGGTTCCGACACCCGGCAAACGATGGCCCCCCAGGTTGGACCGTACGGCAATCGGTATGCGGCGACTGGAAACAGTCCCCAGCAGGCAAGCCCTGGCGGTTCGACGACCGCCGCCGCCACCTACCCTCAAGCCAAGCTGGATACCTCCACGACCAACCTGACGGCCAGTCAGCGGATCAGCAACCCTTATCTGGACGGCACGACGTCTGCCGCCGAGACGGGATCCGCGGCTGCGTCCACCGCGGGCGATCCGACCTTGGGCCCCCGGTACGCCAGTGCGAACACCACCGCGGCTGACACTTCCACCCCCAGCGCCACGGGGTTCGTGCCGCCCGGCAGCACGGAAAGCTACACGCCAGGGCAGACCGGCTATCAGCCCGGCAATACCGGCTATCAGCCGGCCAACGTGCCGGCGTATACGGCACCGCAGTACCAGGTGCCCTCGACCCCCACCACGACCAGTTCAGAGCCGTTTCGACCTGGCAGCACCTCAACTTACCTGCCGACGGACCAATATCCGGCCACGGGCGACAGTCCGACCACGATCACCCCGTCGACAGCCGGTCAGGCTCCTGCTGCCACGTATCCCGTCACGGGCGGATACCCCAGCACAGGCATGTAGCGGCTGGCTACCAGCCCATCACCATGTTCGATTCGATGGCTTTTCTGGCCAGCTCGAGATCCGAGCCGGTTTCTTGCATGTAGAGTCGAATCGCGTGAACTTTATCACCGGCAGCTTTCGACAAGCAATCGCGAGCGGTATTGCACGGGTCCAGGTTGCCACGTTCGATACCCAAAGCGCTCTTGGAGATGACCCAGGTATCCCGTGGTCGTTTTGTTAAGCGGATCACATCTTCTTCCGGGTAGGCGGACTGGACTACCTCTGCTGCCGCAGTTTCGCCGTCCGCCCAGGTGATGATGATATGATTTTGTGTTTCGACCTCGAACAGTGGCATGACCGGCACTCCTGGATCAGGGAATCGATATCAGGAAAATCTGGCGGCGCGCGGCCCGCGCGAAATCCGCGCAGTATCCACGCCGCAGACCGTAAGAATACCGCAAGCGGCCGCTTGACATCAACCGGCAGTTGAAAGTAG
>WVZU01000253.1:9810-14496 GCA_011772275.1 Planctomycetales bacterium
CTGTCGAGCCCCGTTTACGGGGCTTTGTGCTGTCTGGCTTTAGCCTGGGATGACTCGCGGCGGAACAACACGAAATCAAGCAGCACCACGTGTGATCAAGAGGGCTGAAGCCGCCACGGCCAGAAGGCCCGTAAACGGGCCTCGCCGGTGGGGTGGTGGACATCATCACCCCGGCATAAATGCCGGGGCTCAGAGCTGGGTTGACCTGCTCTTTAAAATGTGATCCCTGTGATATGAGAGTCTAACCGGCTCCAGCGCATACTCGTAAGATGCCAAATAATTACAATCCGAGTAATGCAGCCGCTTTACAAGCCTTCGGCCGACAGCGGCTCGGCCTCATCGGGAAAGCACAGGTCCGCGCTTTGCCGCTCGACCGGTCGAGCCTCATTTCCGTCGTGGTAGTAGACGGCATTGACGATCGTAGCCTTGGCTTCCCGCTGGGTCGCAATCGCCCGCTGCAGGAGGCTGCCGGGATCGTCCGCCAACCCGGCCATGGCGACCCCCGCCGAGACAAACCCTGGCAAAGCGTCCTCGGCCGCCGCCAAGGCCCGCTCGCCGAACAGAATGGCCCCTTCCACGGTCGTGTTGGGCAACAAGACGATAAACGTGTCGGCGTCATAGCGACCGATGATGTCCGATTCGCGGGCCAGTTTGGAGAGCAGTTCCGCAACTCGACGGGCTCGCCGAGTGGCCGCCCGCGGGTCACCTTCGCCAGCCGCCCCTTCCGCATCGCTGTCCAAGCCAATGCTGACCACCGAGAAAGGCAGTTCATACCGCGACTGCATGGCGAACATGCGACGCAGCGATTCTTCCAGCGCGTCCCGCTTTTGCTGACCCGTGACAGGATCGTTCACCAAAGCCCCCGTCGTCTCGATCTTGCTCACCCGCCGGATCATTTCCTCGTTGGTGCAGGACAACTGAGCGGCCAGGCGGCAGCTGATCTTCAGTGTCTCTTTGACTTCGTGCATCAAAAGCTCGTCCTCGTTGCCCACTTCCTTCAGCTCGCCGATGACTTCCGCCAGCTTGTCCACGCTCTGTTGATGCGCTTTCAACTCCTGCTGGAATTTGCCCGCCATCTGTTGCAAATCCTTCGGTACGCTGCTGGTCGGGCAAACAGCGTCGCTTTTTTCTTTCGGACGGTTCGCAGGCTTGAAGGTGACGCGGCCGATCAGATAGCTGAAGACGCAGGCACAGGCCAGCGTAATCGGCAAAGGTATTTGCAGGCTGTTCAATTCAATCCAGGCGAGGAGATTCAGTAGGTTCATGGTTATCCCTTAGTCTTTTTCAGAAAATGGATGCTCCAGGGTAGCCACGCCGACGGCGGCAGGTGAGCCCGCATCGAAAGGCAGCTCACCGCCCTCGCCGCCATCGTGCACTCGCAGCGAATTCGGTCCGGCGGACTGGGCGGCCTCAAGCGCCTCGGCGCAACGTTTCGGTAAATTTTCCGGATCGCTGTCGTCGGTGGCCGTCACCACGCCCACGCTGACCGTTACCGGCAGTTGAGCGGCAATCCTTTCCCGCAAGCGATTTCCAAACATGCCCGCTGCCTCCAAGGTGGCGTAGGGCAGCAGCACCATCAATCGGCCGCTTTCCCAGCGAGCGACCAGGTCCGTATCGCGAGCGGTCGTTGCCACCAGGCTGGCCACGCTGCGCAACATCTCCTGCTCGCGCAACTGCCCGATTCCATCCACCTCCTCCCCACCGCTCTGGTCCACTGCCAGCCCCAGAAGAGAAAAGGCGATCCCATAGCGAATCCGCATGGTAAACATCCGCTTCAGCGCCGTCTGCATCGCTTTGCGGTTCTGCAAACCCGTCAGCGGATCCTCATGCGCGTTTGAGAACGCGGTCAGTTCGTCCGTTTGCTTGCGAATTTGGTCGTAGGTCTTGGCAACCCTGTCTGCCAGATCGCGGGTGGAATCCAGCATGGCTTGGGCTTCCCCGGCCATGTCGGACCGCTCCCCGCTCAACCCCGCCTCTCCCAGCGAAATGACTTTCTCGTGAAAATCACCCATCACCTTTTCATGTTGACGCAGTTCCCTCCGAATCGAGTCTGATAACTGCTTGAGATGCCCTACCACGTCGTTGGCCGAGCCGATGCGGGTCGGTTTCTGGCCAGATGCGGCTTGCCACCAGCGCAACCACTTCCATCCATACCGCCCCAACGCGTAACTTACCAGGCACGCGCAAGCGACGGTAATCGGCAAGGGAATATGCAGAAAATCACCGCTCCACAGACCAAAAACAAAAGCACTCATTTTCGACATTTCCATCACGGTACCGTCGCACGCATCACTATCACGTTCACCGCCTGCTTCCTCGCACTCCAGCGGCCTGGCACGATTCCCGCGCCGCGGCAAACGCCCAGATCAGCCAAGCAGGCATCTTCCAAGACCTTTGAATGAATTCATCAGGGGACGGTACAAAACCGCTTTTCGCTTTTTCGCTGAGCGGATCCAAGGGAGTTGATATCAAAGGTGTATAGCTTATTTTTTTGGCGATGCAGGCGAAGAACCCCCCGGCGATCGCGGCGGCCAACAGATAACCTCCACCCAACCTGACCTTCCGGATTTCTCGCAAAATCCGCGTCAAGCGACGGTAAGCCTTTGCCTGGCAAGGAAGACGACACGATTTGACCTCAAGCGTATTGAGGATACGTTGAGGACGAAATGGCGACCTTTGACGCGGCCAGGCCAAGACCCGGCCCACGCGCAGCAGACAGCTTGTCAGAAATCCGGGCTAGTACGTCACACGGGATCCGTAGCCGCGCAAGCAGACTGCGCCCACAACGACCACCGCGACCAGCACCAGAAACCACTGCGATTGACTCAGATTATCCGACCATCGAAACAAAGGGGCAACGGTGTTTTGCACGTAACTCCACATATTTTGTCTCCCCATAAGGGCCATCCGCTCGGAATCGCCCTGCGATTTCTCCTCGTTAAATCATAGGCTACGTTCGCCGCAGCGCGTGGCCGGAATGATCCGCCTAATCGTTGCTTTCGGCCACCGCACCGCGGCCGCCACCGGACCCGCCCGACCCGGATCTTCCCGCGGCAAGCCGCTGGCCGCCGGTCTGCCTGCATGAGGTTTCCTGCTCGGTCTGACAAGAGGTAGCCCCCATCCCGTGGAACCAACTGCCGTCGCTGTTGCCTGTCGCCGCGTTGCGGCTGGTTTTTGACGCCACGGGGTCGGACGCCTAACGGGGTCGGGAGTCTTTTTCGATAAAAAGATCCGCCCCACGCGGGCCAACCATCGATCGAAAAAGACTCCCGACCCCTTCGCTCCCGAAACAGGCGGGGGGCCACGCTGCAGATCTTCTGTCGCAGCACCGTGAACCGCAGAATATCGAATTTCCCACCGCAGAAGGACGAATGTTGGGAAAGCGAGTTGTCCCCCGTCACGTCTTCCGATTGGCCGGCCCCAGATCTTCCTCACGCCGCTAAAAAAACTTCGGCCTTCGACATTCGCAATTCGTTATTCTGCGGTTCCGATCGTGGCAATCCGTACGCGGTTAAGGAAGTCGCCGGTTAAGAGGCCGCGGCCGTCAGGGGGTCGGGAGTCTTTTTCGATAAAAAGATCCGCCCCACGCGGGCCAACCATCGATCGAAAANNCTAAACACGTCCGGGGCTGGTGCCTGTCGCTGCAATCAGCGAGACTGTTTCCCTGTTTTTCTTTTGGTTCACCTCGCCGATACGAGGCGAATTCGCGATCTGGCCATGGGACCAGGCCCGACCAATTGATTTTTAGCCAGCCGAAACTCACAATGACGGTTCTGTCCAGCCGCGAATTTGTTGGGACCGCCAAGTTACGGGGACTGTTTTATAAGACAATGTTCCGTGCCGCGATGGTCCCTCATGCCCAGGAGGTGCTGCCTTGTTTTGCCGATCGCTTTTATCCAGAAATCGTCAAGTTAAGTTTATCGCCTGGCTGATCGCGACCAGTGCCCTGGCCGGCCCGGGCCGTGCCGAGCCGCAAGTCACCGCCACGGTCCACGGGCGCCTGGGAGACGGCCCCCTGCATGTCTATCGGGGAACCGTCTCCTTACCGGCCGACGGCCTCTGGAATATGCGGGTTCCCCCAGACACCGATGCGATCCGCGAACTGTATCTGCTGCCCACCCAACCCTCTTTGCTGCGACAGTTGGGCAAGCGGATGTACGCGGCCTTGGAGGAACAGTCGATCCAAAACAGTCGTTGGCAGCTGCAGATGGGCTTCGAGGCCTGCCGCCAGTACGCTCAGGAGCAAGGGGGCGTGGGCCCGAAATCGATCGCCGCCTTGGCCGATGACAAGCGGTGGAAGCACCTGGCCGATCGCTGGGATAAGGCCCACTGGCGGCTGAATCAATTCAAGGGTCTGGTCGGCGACCAGCCGCTGAAAGGCCCGTTTCTGCANNCCGCTTTCAGTTTGCCGAACCCCCAGCCCCGCATGGTCATGGCAAGCAGGCCGCGACGCGCGAGGGGGGGCCACACCAGGCCAAAGTCCGCAAGGTCGTCCCTAAGGAAAAGCGAGCGGTGTTGGCCTTCGAATTACGACCTTTTATTGACGACGGAAAACACTGGGTGCTGTATACCGATGGCCAGTGCGCACGCGTGGCGATTGACCCGGAACGGATCCAAGCCCACCAGGTGAAGATCCGTCCGGTTTTCAACCCCCAGCAAACCCAATTGGCGCTGCAACGGCCCAGC
>WVZU01000228.1 GCA_011772275.1 Planctomycetales bacterium
AGGTCGGCCTGGCGATCGTGGGCGTCGGGACCGTGACAGAAGAAACAGTTCTTCGAAAGAATCGGGCGGATGTCACGGCTGAAGTCGATCTCTTCCGCCATGGCCCCCGCGCCGGGCAATCCCCACAAAAGGGCCACCCAGAGGGTACTCCCTCCAAAGATCACAGAAGTTCGCACGCGTCGTCTCTGGTTCATCGCGGGAAAACATCCTTTCCTGCTTGACCGATTTTACCAATCCGGGAGCGTTCGGACAGTAACCATTGTATCAAACCGGCCTGCGTCCCAAAATATCTGCCCGTTGGGATTGCGCAGCCTGCGGCCTCGCCCACATTTAATGGGTAAAGGATGGCTGAAAAGAACGGCACCAGCGGCCGGGCCAAGCCGAACGCCTGCCGCGCGTGGCCCTTCCTGGCAAAACAAAACACGTTGCCCGATTGCAGGTAAGGGAAAGACACTGCGGTTTTCATTTCTCGCCAGACATGCCTCCGGTTCCCTGGCCGCAATCAGGTGCTTTACCATTGCTCGGTCTGGAACAGGTTCAACACGCCCAGCCGCGCTTGCGGAACGTCCAGCGCGCGGATTTGCTGCCGCAGGTCACGCATCGCGGTGGCGTACGGCGATTCCTCAACCGGCTGCTTCACGACAGCTCGCGCCTTGCGAATCGCGGTGGCCAGCGGCGTGGTGTCCAGCCCCGCCTGCTGAGCGTCCTGCTCAGCCGCCACCCCCGTTTGGATCAAGGAGATCAGTCCCGGCCGCCAGGCATAAGCATCTTGCGGGTCCTTGGTAATAGTCCACCGCTGGTCCCCACCCGGCCCGATGTAAGGAGGCGTCTTTTTGGACCGCACCAGAAACCCGTTTTCGTCGCGGAGACAGAAAATCCCGTGGGTCATGCCCGGCGGGGCGATGGCCGTCGCCATCCCGTCGCCGACCGTCACTGGGGCGCGGAACCATTCTTCATACTGCGGCTTGTCCCGCAGCAGGTCGGATCCGTTGGTCGTGTACACCAGGATCCCGCTCACCACTTTCGACTTGCCCTTGCCGGTCTCGAATTGCACCTCAACCTTGTTACCCCGTTCGACCCGCTTCCGGACGGCCGGCACCCGCTGGGCCCCCGGCAGGGCTTTGTCTGCGGGAACGGTTTGCGGATTTTTGTAGGGCAGCTGAGCGTCGTATTTGTCGAACCAGGCCTGGAGATCCGCCAGCAGCTGGTCGCGCTTTTCGGGATGGGTATCCGCCAGGTTGGTCTGCTCGCCCAGATCGCTGGGCTGGCCCTCGTCGTCATACAACTGGAACAGTTCGACGGCCGGCCTGTCGTTGTGCTGCGGGGCATGGTTCAGCACCAGTTTCCAGCCGCCTTGGCGGATGGCGCTGGATGAGGCTCCCCCGACCGGCAGGGTGAAGTAGAGCGTATCGCGGACATGTCCGTCGGCAAACGTCGCCTCGGACGCCTCCCCCTTCAAGACCGGCAGGAGATTGCAACCGTCCAGCTCCAGCTCGGCACGCGCTTCCGCCCCGGCCATGGCCATGAAGGTGGGGAAGAGGTCGATCAGGTTGATCGGCGTGTGTCGGACACTGCCGGGCTGGATGCCCGGCCCCTGGATGAGGAAGGGGATCCGCAGCCCGCCTTCGTAGACGGTCGACTTGCCTTCGCGGAGCGGCGAGTTGTCGGCCACCCGCTCGCGAGTCCCAAAGTTGCCCTCGGCCCCGCCGTTGTCCGCGCTGACGATCAGATAGGTGTTGTCGATCAGCTTGTGGCCGGGGTTGCGGGGATCGTCGGTGGTTTCGAGGAAGGTGAGCACCTTGCCGACTCCCCAGTCGAGCCCGTCGACCATGGCCGCATAGTAGGGATTGACCTGGCCCCACCGTTTCTCGGTGATCTTCTCCGGGTTGGTCGGGAACGGGACCCCCATCTTCTGGCAATAATGTTCCAGCCGCCGGCGGTCGCGGGTGCTGATCGGTCCGTGCACCAGCGACGGACAGAGGTTCAGAAAGAACGGCCGGCCCTGGTCCTTGGCCTTGTCCAGCCAGCGGACCGCCAGTTCGGTGACCCCGTCCCGCGGGCGCTGGTCGTCGTGGGGATCGGTGCGGAAGGGATCCTCCGGATCGGCGGTAGCGAAGCCTTGATGGCGGGGGTTGAGCGGCAGCCAGATGCCATTGAAATACGCCTGCTTGTCCGGCATGCCCTTTTGCCACAGATGGGGATCGTTGTAGTCCTTGCCGCCGGCGGTCCAGCCAAAGTCGAAACCGTAGGCCACCGGGTCGGGATACCCATCGTTGCGCCCGCCCAGGTGCCACTTCTTGATATGCCCCGTCAGGTAGCCGGCCTCTTTCAGCACCCTGGCAATCGTGGGTGTGGCGAGGTCCAGCCGAGCGGGATAGTAGCCGTCGATGTAGGGAAAATCTGCCTTGAACGGAGTGGGCGGGCGACTCCCGACCACATGCAGCACGCCGGTATGCGGCGCATACTGCCCGGCCATGTAAGCCGCTCGCGAGGGCGCGCAGGTGGCCGAAGGCGAATAGGCCTGCATGAACCGCATCCCCTGCTTGGCCAGCCGGTCCAGATGCGGCGTTTCGTAGACCGCTTCCTTGCCGTGGACCGAGCGGTAGTAACAGGCCACGTCCATCCACCCCAGATCATCGGTCAGGATATGGACAATGTTCGGTTGCGGCGCGGCGGCCCCCGCGGGCATTCCCCCCGCCACGATCGCCGTCACCACCGCCCAAAGCCCCGCGAAGATCGATACCAGATTCTGTCTTTGCTGATTCATTCTTTTAATCCTCTGTCGCACGTCCACCGGCCGAGTGCGCGGCCCATCATTGTCGAGCACATGCTCTTAATTGCCCCTGATTGTAGAGCAGATTGTAGAGCAATTGTCCCAATTGCTCCGGCGTGCAAATGGCAGTTCAGCCGTCCTCTTGCTGGCGGGAACAATTGAGACAATTGTTCTACAC
>WVZU01000393.1:0-3612 GCA_011772275.1 Planctomycetales bacterium
CCCAACCCCTTGCGGGGCACCTGATTTCGAGTCAGGCTGCTAGCCAATTCGCGTACCCTCCGGATGGCGGACCCGGGGCGGGGGACCAGCGGCAAATGCCGGCTCGTCAGTTCCGGCTCCGGCCAGCTGATCCGGCCGACCGGGATGGGCCGCCCTGGGCAGCGGCCGCTGGGCAGCCGCCCCCCAAGCGCTGAATGTACTAGCCGGCTCTGCAGCAGGCAAGACTGTTGCAACTGTTAAGCCCCCTAAGGCTTGCCCGCTTCCCCCTCCGCGGTGTCCCACTCTCCTACAATCGGTTCAACTGGAACCGGGCACGTTGGCCTGCGCTCGGTCAGGACCAGCGGCGACTGATCTGGCAGTTCTAAGGCTCGTTTGCCATGTGTAGGCCTGCGGGCTTTCCATGCGTCTCCCGCGGGGCCGCTGTCGATAAACAAGTCATTCCTGGTAACAAGCCCCTGGGCGGAGGTTGATCATCATGTCCAAGAAGACCGTTTTTCGCATCGTCACGCGGGGTGCCGACGGAGAAATCAAGACGCGAGATTTCGACAAGCCGGAAAAAATTATGAAAATGCACACGCAGATCGGCATCGATGATTGCAGCACCGATCTCGCGCTCCGCGGCATGCCCGTCTTTCGCGGCCTGGTGGGCCCCATCCCCGAAGGCAAAGAAATCGTCCGCTACGAATCGCCCGAGGTGTTCGAATCGCTGACCAAAGATTGGGCCATGATGACGACAAAACGAAAGTCGCGAAAACGGTCGACTTCCTCGTGAAAGGCAGACTGAGCGGCACCGTCAAACAGGCACGCTGAGCGGCAGCGGCCGCACCGGGCCATTCCGCCTCGCCTCCCAAGCGACCCGAAACACTACAAACGAGATATCCCTGGTCCGGGCAGCACAGCCACCCTGAAAAAAGTCCGCAGATCGCCCGCTGGTCGACAAAGACCGGCGGGCCGCGGGATCTGAGCCCGCGAGTGCGGGGACCGGACCTACTGGTCGGCCGCAGGACGCCAGTTGGAACCGGCGGGACCCGGATCGTTCTCCAGGCGAGAGACACCGCCGATCGCTTCGCGACGAGCGACCGAAGTGCCGCGGGAAGGATTCACCACGCTGCGGCGAATGATTTCTTCGTCCACGTAGCGACGCGTCGTGACCGGCACGTCCAACACCTCCCGCTGCGGTACCATCTCGCGCCGCGTAATCGGCGTATCCACCTGCTCGACATGCGCCTGCCAGTGCGTCTGCGGCACCAACTGATAAGCCATCGTCGCCGGCTTGAAAGGATTTAACACATCCTGCCAGCGACTCTGCCATTGATACGTGGTGACCGGTGTGTAGACCATTCGCGAGCGGGGTTCGTACGACGTCGTTACCTGCTCGCGATACGTCACCCGCTCGCGCGGCTGAAGCTCGGTCTGCACCACAGGACGCTTGACAACCGCTCGCGATTCGCGATAGGTAAGGCCATCTTTTTCGTAGTATCGCACGTTGTTCTGCGCGACGGCCGAAGTGGCCATGACGGCGACTGCTGATAAAGCCCATACGATCGCAAAAGGCTGGGATGCTCGCATCACGACTCCTCTCGTAGAACAAGTACCTGCTGTTTCATCGTCTGCCTGCGCCCACGTTCTTTAGCAGACAAATCCGGCCTGGGAAGGTCGGTCAAAAGGCGGGGGATGGGTAAGCGGATCGCGCCCCATAAAGAGGGCCCGCAGTGCCAGCAAAGGGTGCTGGCCCTGCAAGCAGATCGGCAGACCAGGCGGCCGGCTGGTCGGTCGCTTTCATTTCGATTGTGGCCGATCGATCGTGGCGTTGCGACCGCTGCCTTGCGACCGCAGGACAGGCCCGTCTGCCCGTTATCCCGGAGCCCTCCCCGCCAGAGGCTGCGAGAACACGGGGCCTCGAAACGCGCGCAACATCTGTTCACAGCGTTGCAATCACCCGCAGCCGGCCGTCGTCCAATTCCAGGGCCTGATCCATGCGGCGGGCCACGTCGAGACTGTGGGTTACCACGATCAGCATGGTCTGCTGAACACGCTGCAGGTCCAGCAGCAGTTGAGCAACCATGGCGGCCGTCGTGCGGTCCAGATTGCCAGTCGGTTCGTCGGCCAACAGCAAGCTGGGGCGATTGATCAGCGCGCGGGCGACCGCCACCCGCTGCCGCTCGCCTCCGGAAAGTTCGGCCGGGCGGTGATCGATGCGGTCTGCCAGGCCGACGCGGTTTAACAGGTCGCGGGCCTCGTCGACCTGCTGCTGCGTGGTGCGACCGCGGGCCAGTGCGGGCAGCAGCGTGTTTTCCAGCACGGTGCATTGGCTGAGCAAATGATGGTCCTGGAACACGAACCCAATTCGCCGGTTACGAAAATCGGCCAGCCGCGGTTCGTCCAGCTGGAACGGATCTGTGCCATCCAGGGTGACCGACCCGGATGTGGGGCGCTCCAGGGTGCCGAGGATATGCAAGAGCGTGCTTTTGCCCGAGCCGCTGGGGCCCACGATGGCCAGGTTCTCGCCGGACGAAAGCTGCAGACCAATGCCGCTCAGCACACGCAAAGGCTCACCACGAGTGGGAAACTGCTTGGCCAGGTTTTCGACCTTCAGCGTGGACATGCTTCTTGATGCGGCGGCTCGATTTTTTTCAGGAAAGGTTGTCCGGTCGCTGGCCGGGGCCATCCGGCAGCAAGCTCGCCTCTGCCATCGGGAGGAGCGGCGGGAGCGGCCAGGGGCCAGCCGAGATGAAACGGCGTTCAGCGGGCGATTTTCCCGGTGGGTGGTTCAACGAGTTAGAAGATTTGCGGCGAGGTTCCGGATCAGCAAGGGGTGCCGGCCGCCAGGGCCAGGGTGCCCAGGCCGTAAAACGTGTACTCGACGTCCGTCCCCGTATCCCACGCGGCTCCGCGAAACCCGCCCTCCTCCTGCTGTAAGTTTGCAGCGTACTTGCCAGCGGCCGGGAAGTCGACCAGCTGCGTCCCCTGGAGGTCCTGCAACGTCAGCAGTCCCGTAAAGGTGCTCAACAGATCCGCGATCGGGATCCGCGTGTTGGCCCGCAAGCCCCCTTCGTCGGTTTGCATGTTTGCCAGAAAGCCTTGGGCGTCTTCCGCGACGTCGGGTGGGAGGTTGTCGAGCATTTTCAGGGCGGCGATGGCGGCGGCGGTGGGGTTGGTGCCGCTGCGTTGCATCGGTTGGATCTCCACAAATCCGCCGTCCGCGCGCCGCTGGGAGAGCAGGAAAGCGGCCATGGCTTGGGGCGCCGCGATGGGCTTGTCGATCATTTGATGGCACAGCAGGACCAGAAAGGTGTAGTAAGTACTGCTCTTCTGCCCCTCGGCCGCCTTGGCGTAGCCGCCATCGTCGCGGCGCAGCTTTTCCAGTTCGGCCGCCAGTCCGGCCCGCCACGAATCCGAGCAGTGGGAAAAAATGTCGATCCCTGCGCTCAGCCCCAGCAGCACGCCCGCATAGACCAGCGACAGCAGATCGACGATTGGGGCCGGGGTGGCCAGACGGCTTTCCAGGAACCGGCCCGTTGACGCGGCCACTTCGCCTTCCAGCCGGCCCAGCATGGCGAGCCCCCGTGTGGCGAAACCGGTGTAGTACAGGTCGCTGCCCCCTGCGCGGCC
>WVZU01000393.1:3624-14560 GCA_011772275.1 Planctomycetales bacterium
TCGCCAAGGTAGCTCAAGATATCAGCCGCCCCAACGGTTCGCGAATGGCCGACGGCAACGGTACCGTTTCAGGAGGGCCCTCGTCCACCAGTCGGCAATAGACGGCCGTGACCTGGCCGACGGCCACCTGGCGACCGTCGCAGGAAAAATCGAATTTGTAAGTCAGGCTGGAATCGCCCAGTCGCACCAGCGAGACGTCGATCTCGACGGTATCCCCGAAGCGGACCGGCGCTTGATAGTCGCACTGGGCCGACACACGCGGGAAACTGTAACGCTGCTGGTCGTCGGTGACCAGCACGTCCACCCCCAGTTCGCGCAATAAGACCGTTTCGGCCTCTTCCATGTAGTTGAAAAAGACCGAAAAGTGAACGATGCCGGCCGCATCGGTATCACGCCACTGGACGGGACGGGTATAGCGCAAGCGTGTATCCTCCAGGACTGGGGTTACTCGCTGGTCTCGGTATTCAGCAGAGGCGTCTTGTAGGTGCCGTTCGTACCGTCGGCCAGCACGATGCGGTACTGGACAATCACCTGCTGCTGGTCAGCCGGTACGGCCAGGATCGCCTGACCATAATGGGCCGGTTCGTCTTCGGTCGTCGGCTCGAACACCGCGGCCGACTCCTCGGCGATGACCGTTGTCCCATCCGGGGCCAGCAGGGAGACAAAAACTTCTGCGTCCGCAACCGGCTCGGCGCCTCGATAGATGGAGACAGCCCCCTCCACGTCCCGGCCGGCCTGAATTACCACGCCGTGGCGGCCGAGCGTGATGGCGCAATCGGCCAACTGCCGTTGGTCCGGGTCCCACAAAAGGGTGTCGTCCGGTTCGTCGTCGTGCCCGTGGTGATGGCAGATGTGGAAGGACTCGAATTTGAAACGGACTTGCTGGTCGTTCAGCGTGGCGACCAGCTGCGCGTCCTCGGCCGCCTCGCTCTCCAACGCCGCGTGCAGCTCGTCGCTGGCCAGCGCAAACCGCGATGTCTGGCCTTCCGGGTCGTCCGGTTGCTGAACCGCCGGCAGCTCGAACTGGCGGGGCTGGTCGTCGACCTTCAAGTTCAACTTCACGGCTTGCAGAGGAACCGGAGCCGCCTGGCGGACCTTGGCGTCCAGCGGGTAGATCGTGATTTTGTCGTCGGTGTGGCCCAATACCAGCTCGAAATGGTGCTGGTGGTCGCCCGACACCAGCAGCAGGCCGCCGTGAGGGCCATGGTCGCCGTGACCATGCTCGTGATCGTGGTCGTGATCGTGATCGTGGTCGTCGGCATCGTGGTCGTCGTGGTCGTGATCCTTCTGAGCGGTCTGGGAGGGGGGGGGCGCGGCGGGGCATCCGGTCAGCAGGCACAAGCCACCGCACAAAATCAGCAGACCGAGGCAACGGATCGTCATCAGCACAGCTCCCTTTGCGTGAGGGGGGTGGAATTTTCCCAAACCGGCGATTCTACCGAACCCCCCTTCGCCCCACAGCGCCACTTTCGAAATTCGTTGGACGGCAGGCCCCACCGGCCGCGGGCCGAAACAGCGGGCCGCGCGGATTGTCCACCCTGGCCAACGTTCGAACCGCTTGCGAATCGCTGGCCGATGGCTTTGCGGTCAAACGACTTACGACAAGGATCAGGGCCGGCAAGAACAGGGGACCTTACGCTGCGTTTGGCCGAACTGCAGGACCGCCTGGGCCGGCGACGAGGGCCGCGCGGCGCGGGGACCGTTATGCGTTTTCTTCTTCGACCGTCTGCAGGGGGATCTCAGCCCGCAAGCGATCGGCGACGCGTGGCCCGCTGGGCAGGCCCAGCAGGCTGAAGAGGGCGGGGCGGACCAGGAATTCCAGCAAGGTGCTGGTCGTCAGGCCGCCGATCATGACCGTGGCGACCGGATAGAGGATCTCCTTGCCAGGCTGCCCCGCCGCCAGGGCCAGGGGGATCAGGCCGATGCCCGAGGTGAGCGCCGTCATCAGGACCGGTGCCAGGCGTTCCTTGCCGGCGCGGATCAGCATTTCGGGCGACCATGTTTCCCCTTCGTAACGGACCAGGTGCAGGTAGTGGTTCAGCAGCAGGATCCCGTTGCGGACCGCAATCCCGCTCAGCGAAACAAAGCCCACCATGGCGGCGACGGTCAGCGTTTGCCCGGTCAGTACCAGGGCCCCGACGGCGCCGATGAAGGCCATGGGGACGGCGACCATGACCTGCAGAGCGAAGTTGGCCGAGCGGAACAGGGCGTATAGCAAGAGGAAGACGCCGATTAAGGAGGCGACCGACATCAGGCTGATCACCCGGGCTGCCGATGCCTGACGTTCGAACTGGCCGCCGTACTGGATATAGTATCCCGGCGGCAGGCCGGCTTCGATCGGCTGCAGCCGTTGGCGGATGTCGTCGACGATGTCCACCAATCCGCGCTGGCCGGTGGTATTGCACTGCACAAAAATCCGCCGCCGGATCTGTTCATGATTGATCGAATTCGGTCCGCCGCGGCGGTGGACGGTGGAGACGGAACCGAGCGGTGTGGAGCCGCCGTCGGGAAGGGCCAGCGTGAGGCGATGCAGGTTTTCGACATCTTCCCGATACAGTTCGTCGAAACGCACCAGGAGGTCAAAGCGGCGTGGGCCTTGGAGCACTTGGGAGAGCACGCGACCGTTGAGAGCGGTTTCCACGAATTCGTTGACGTGGTAGGGCGTCACGCCGTGCAAGGCCAGCTGCTCGCGATCCAGCTGGATCTGCAATTGGGGGATTGTCACCTGCGATTCGACCAAAGGATCGGCCACGCCCTCCACCTGGGAAATCGCCGCTGCGATTTCTTCCGCCGTATTCCGCAAGACGGTCATGTCGTCGCCATACACCTTGATCCCGATCTGGGCCGCCACGCCGGACAGCATGTGCGAAATCAGGTGCGCCAGCGGTTGTTCGACGGCCGTCACGATGCCGGGGATGTCCTGCAGGCTGTGCCGCAGGTCCTCGAGAATTTCCTGGCGGCTGCGATTGGTATCTGGATCCAAGGTCGCGATGATTTCCGTGATGTTGGCGTCCATGGCGTGTTCGTCTTCTTCGGCGCGGCCGGTACGGCTGACAAAGGCCGTGATCCCCTCGACCTCTTTCAGTCGCGTGTCGACGATATCGGCCACTTGGCGTGACCGCGCAATGGACGTGCCGGGTGCCAGGACGACGTTGATCTGGACACTCCCCTCGTTGAAGGGTGGCAGGAAATCGCGCTCCAGCTGCCAGAGGGCATAGCCGCTGAAGGCCACGGCCAGCCCGGCCAGGGTCAGCACGGCACCCCGCAGCCGCAGACTGCTGCGGATCACCGCGTCGGCGATTGCCTTTAAGCCGCTTAGCAACCAGCCTTCGCTCCGCCTGGCCAGCAGCCCCGCGTGGCCCAGCAGCCAGTAGGACAAAACGGGTGTCACGGTTAGGGAAACCAGCAAGGAGGAAAGGATGGAAACGATATAGGCGACCCCCAAAGGCTTGAAGAGCCGCCCCTCCATGCCGGTCATGAAGAACAGCGGTGTGAACACGATCACCACGATCAAGGTTCCAAAAACGATCGAATTGCGAATCTCGCAGCTGGCTTGAAAGACAACCACCAGCGGGTTGCGTGGCTGGCTGAGCTGGCGATTTTCGCGCAACCGCCGGAAAATGTTTTCCACGTCCACAATCGCGTCATCCACCAGTTCGCCGATCGCCACGGCCAGGCCGCCCAGGGTCATCGTGTTGATCGACAAACCGAACCAGGAAAAGATGACGGCGGTGGTCAGGATGGAAAGGGGGATGGCGGTCAGCGTAATGAAAGTGGTGCGGAAGTTCAGCAGGAACAAGAAGAGGATCACCACCACCAGCAGGCCGCCGTGCCAGAGGGCCTCCACGACGTTTTTGATGGCCCGATCGATGAAATCTGCCTGCTGGTACAGTTCCGGATGCAGGCGAATGTCGGCGGGCAGGCCTTGTACCTTGGCCAGGGCGTCGATGACGGCCTGAGTCACGGCCCGCGTGTCGAATCCCGGTTGCTTGTTGACCGTCAAGGTCACGGCCGGCCCGCCGACAAATTCCCCCGCGGCGGTCTTGACGTAGGCCGCCGCGTCACCCCGTTTGACCTCGGCCCCGGTTTGCACCGTGGCCACCTGGCTCAGCAAAACCGGCCGATCATGCTGGCGGCGGACCACCAGTTTTCCCAGCTCGTCGCGGACCTCACCCGGCGTCGCCCCCAAGCGTCCCATGGCCCGCACTTGCAGCTCCTGCGGGCCCCGCTGGTCGATATAGCCACCCGTCACGTTCAGGTTGCTCTCGGCCAACGCCCTCTCCACCTCGTGCAACGTGACCCCGTAGGCCAGCAGAGCGTCCGGGTCGACCAGGACCTGGTACTGCATCCGCTCGCCACCGGTCGTGGTCACCTGCGCCACGCCGGGAATCGACTCCAGCCGCGGTTTGACTACCCAGTCGGCCAGCGTGCGGACTTCCATCGGCGATGTCTGGTTCCCGTCGCTCCACATCCCCACGATCAAGATCTGACCGGTGATGGAAGAGATGGGTGCCAGGCGAGCGACGATGCCGGCGGGCAGCTGGTCTTCGACTTGGGATTTGCGCTCTTCGATCAGCTGGCGGGCCACGAAGATGTCCATGTCCCAGTCAAACTCGGCATACACAATCGAGAGGCCGACACTGGACGTACTGCGGACGGCGATCACCCCGGCGGCACCCGCCACCGCGCGTTCCAGCGGCAGGGTGATCTCGCGTTCTACCTCCTCAGGAACCATCCCGTGCGCTTCGGTCAGAATTGTCACGCGGGGCCGGTTCAGGTCCGGGAAGACTTCGATCGGCAGCCGCAGGGCCGTATACGTGCCGTAGATCAGCACGATCAGCGCCAGGGACAGCGTCAAGACACGCTGTTGCAAGGCGATGCGAATGACGGCGTTCAGCATGAAAAGTTCCAAGCACCGGGGACGCGCTTTGCGCCAAGGTTGCCAGCAGCCTGTCCGATTTCAGAAAATATGTCCCGCCAACCCANNGCCAACCCATCAGCGACCGATGCCGACCGAACCTTCAGTGGGTGTGTCCATGGTGCGGATCGGCGGCCGTGCTGCCGCGAGTTTTCAGTTCCAGGTTCAGCAGGTCGGCGTTATTCATGGCGATTACGTCGCCAGGATACAGCGAACCGTCGTTGGCGATGACGATTAGTTGTTGGCGCGAGTCGCGGACTTCGATCCGCACCGCTCGGCGTTCGAACAGCGCCCCGTTTTCCAGGAAGACGTAAGCTTCCAGGCCGTCCTGGGCGACCGCGGCGGCTGGCAGGACGATCCGGTCCTCCCACTGGCGGACCGGGATCTGCAGTTTGACGCGCTGGCCGGGCCGGTATTTCCATTGGACGAATCGGCCGGTGGGTGCCGAGCCCGGTTCGCCGACCGGTTGATTGGGAAGCTTTACATAAAAAGCGTGCAGCCGGCTTTCGTGATCGACCGTGTTGTCGACGTACTCCAGCCGCAAGCCGCGTTCGAGGTATTTGCGGTCGCCCCCCGCGCCGATCGTTGCCGACACGGTACGGTCTTGAGCGATGACTTCCAACAAATAGGGGACGTCGGGTTCAAAGGCCTGTCCTTCGATGAACAATTGGCTGTAGTCGACCAGCACGCACAGGGGTTGGCCGGCCTCCACGTGCTGGCCCCGTTCGACCAGCAGCCGCTGCATTTCCGGCCGCGGACCGGCGGCGGCCCCGGCCTCCGCCCCTGCCGCCCCCGTGGCCTCCGGCCCGTCCCCGCCGGCCGGATGCCGATGCGGGTCCCGACCCCCCGGGGCGAAGACGGTGACTCCATGCACCAGCTTGTTTTCGCCAGCAATAAAATCGAGATGTTGCGGGGTCAGTCCGTGCAGCAGCAGGCGTTCGCGTTGCGCGTTCAGCTGGGCCGCGATGGTTTGCTGTTTGTATTGGCGGTCCAGTAACTCACGCCCCGCCACGATGCCCTCGTTGGCGACCTTTTGCAGCCGCTGGATCTCCGCCTGGGCCACCTTTTCATCTTCCACCAGCCGCAAATATTCCCCCTGCGCTTCCACCAGCTCTTCGTGCATCAAATGCAGTTCGAACAAAGGTTCGCCAGGTACCACGGTCTCCCCCGGCGTGCGGAAGATGGATGTGACCACGCCGGCCAGCGGAGCGGGAACTTTTTGTTTCGAGCGTCCGGGACGCTCGACCACCTTGCCGGGGACCGTAATCGTTTCCGTATAGGTCTGCAACGCAACCGGACCGGTACGCAGCCCAATCGTGGCCCGTGCTTGCGCGGTAAGCTCCACAAGATCCTCGCTCGCATGGTCGTCGTGCGGCGGATGGTCGCTGGCCACGGTCCGCGCAGCGGGCAGCGCGTCGCAACCGGCCGCGGTCAGCAGGAGGGCCAGCAAAATGAGCCCCAGGTGAACTCGCAGGGGGAGATGGGGNNGATGGGGTGGACACAGTGGGCAGGACATGGGCTGAGCGACGAGGGTGGCGGATGACCGGTGGCGGGCAACCGGTTGAGCCCTCTTTCTGAGGGAAACCTGGCTGGCAACTTTGCAAATCAGTCTGAACGCGATCCGGTTTGACGTCAAGCGGAGATGCGGGGCGGCCACGCGGGGGTGCTTTGCCTAAGGCGCCGACGATTCCAGGCTGTCTGCCAGCAGCAGGTTGTCCAGTTCGGCCAACGCGGCATGTGTCTGCTGTTCGGCCTCCAGCTGCTCCAGCCTGGTTTGAATCAGTTCTTTTTGCGTCCTGACCACGGTCAAGTAATCCAGCTGCTTTTGCTGAAAAGCACGCTCGACCAGTTTCAAGCTCTGCCGCAAATTCGGCAAAATGTTTTCCGCGTAATATTCCGCTCGGCGGCGAGCATCCAGCCAGGCGCCAAAAGAGCTTGCCAGGCGGTGCTGCAGGTTCATGCGAACCCGCTCAATCTCGTTTTCGGCCGCGGAAAGTTCCGCTTCCGCCTCGCAAATTGCACCCTGGTTCCGGTCGAACAGCGGGAGGGGAACGCCCAGGGCCACGTTGGCCAGGGTCTCCTGGACCAGCATGTCGTTCTGGACACCCGCCAACAGTTCCACGTTGGGCCGCCGCCCGGCACGGGCCAATTGCAAATTCGCCTCCGCCCGCTGGCGGGCGGCGAGCGCCGAGGCCAGCTGGGGACTTTCGGCCAGCAGCCGGTCCCAAAGGTCTTTCCAGTCCGACAGCGGCGTCTCCGGCCGCGGGGGCTCAGCCAGCCGGGTCGGCGCCAGCTGCGTGACCCCGACGACCGCTGCCAGTTTTCGCCGAGCGGTTGCCAGCTGATGTTCGCCACGTCGCTTTTGCAGCGTCACCTCAGCGTGGACACGCTGGACGGTCAGGAGATCCAGGGTGCTGACTTCCTGAGCGGTGCGGAGCTGCTGCATGAGCTCAACTTCGCGGGCGGCCAATTCGGCCAGCTCGGATAAAAGCTCAATTCGCCGCTCAGCAAACGCCGCCTCCAGGTAGTGCGCCTGGACGTCGCCCAGCACGCGTTGGCGGACAACTTCCAGGTCCTGTTGCCGTTGCTGCATCTCGCGCTGGGCCACTTCGCGGGCCAGCTGCCGCTTGTTTCCCGTGACAAACTCCTGACGGAGGAAGCCCCCCTGCTTGCCCGCCGAACCGCTTTCGCCGATGTCGGTCCCCTCGTAGCCCAGCATGGGGTTCTTCCGCAGGCCCACTTGGACCCAGCGACCGCAAGCGGCATCCACCTGGGCCTCGGCCCGCCCCAGGGCCGGATGGTAAGCCAGCGCCAGCCGCTGCAAATCGGCCAGCGTCAGCGGCGATTCGGATTCCGAAACCGGCGAAGGAACTTCTTCCATCGGCAGACAGGCCACGCACTGCACAACATCCGTCTCGACCGGCGGCAACGCCCTCATCCTCCGCCGCAAATCCGGTTCACCCGCCAGGCAAAGTCCAGCCGCCAAGGACAACGCCAACAGCAGGGGACAACAGCGGAAAACAGACACGGGCAAGGCCCCGAATCGTGGCGAATCAAGACGAGAAGAGCAAATAAGTTGCTCGGCAGCGCGCAACATCAACGCTGTTCGTTGATATCGTCAAGCAGAGATCGACAAATGAGCGACAATTTTGCAGAGAGCCACATGCCAGCAAGCCAAGCGTGGCCCCGGCCAGAATGCGATCCCGCCCGGCCAGCATGCGATCCGGCCCTTTTAGTCGCCCACGTACGGCATGAGGGCCATGAAGCGGGCCCGCTTGATCGCCTCGGTCACCGCGTGCTGGCTGACAGCACTGCAGCCGCTCTTGCGACGACTGACAATCCGACCGTGACGGTTCACCAGCTTGCTCAGCAACTCCACGTCCTTGTAGTCAATGTACATCGGACGCGGCCGCTGGCCGTCCACCATGATCGGGTCCTTCTTCTTGGCCCGTGTCTTTGTCTTGCGGCGGCGGTTGCGAGGGGAGGGACGAGTATTTCGTGGTCGAGGCATGCTCAGTGGTCAGGGGCTGAGGGTGAAGGGCTAAAGGCGGGTCCCTGGTCCGGCCCAACATGTGGGGCTTGCCGGTCAAACGGAACTCGCCCAGTTTTTCGGCGGCAGGGTGATTGCCGGAACACGGGACGCGTGTTGGCCAGCTGAAAATTGAGCGTTGACAAACTTTTCCGTTCGGGGAACCCATAATTTTTATCGATCGGGCCGATGGCTGCAAGGTCCCTTTGGGCTGGCGTTCTGGGCGGGCCGCCCGGCCGGGTCAGCGGACGTGGGGGTTCAGCGGCCCGGGGGGGCCTGTTCCGCGGGGGAAGGAAAGAACTTGGCGATCGTCTGCGGGGAGGGGCGGGGGGTGGCCAGCGATACCAGGACCATCGTGCCGGCCCCGGTTGCAAAGCAGATGGCGACCGGCATCACGCCCCCCGCCAACGTGTACTCGCCGCCATAACCCGATGCGCGGAAGAAGAGGAACCAGGTCACGATGGTTGCGATGACCGAAGTAAAAGCGCCCGCCTTGGTCGCGCCACGCCAATAGAGGGCCGCGATCACCAGGGGCGTCAGGGACGCGAAACCGGTGAAACACCAGACGGCCAGATCGAACACGTTGGCATCCATGGCCAGCAGGGCCAGGAGGTAGGTCAAGGTGACGATGCCGATGGTGAACAAGCGGGCCAGCCAAACAACTTGGCGATCGCTGTAACGGTCTTCGCCCGCCAGGTGCAGCACGATGTCGTTGGTAAAAATCGTGCCCATGCAGTGGAACTGGGAGTCCAGCGATGACATGATCGCAGCCAGGATCCCGGCGGTCAGCAGGCCAACCAGGATCGGACTGCCCACCAGGGTCTTCACCATGCGGCTCAACACACTCGCCAAACTTTCCGGCGGTACCGGCGGCAAGACCCCCGTGGCCCACGCGCCGATCAAGACACAGGGAACCCACACGATCATGATGCACAGCGGATGAGCGATCAGGGTCAGGCGGAAGGTCTTGGCGCTTTTGGCCGTCAGCCAGTGTTGAAACAGATGAGGAAACATGCCGACGCTGAGCGGGATGAACATGTAGGTCAAGAACATCAAGGGCGGGATCCCGTATTCCCGCTGGTAGGTCCGCGGTCGGCCCTCCTCGTCCAGGACCGGTTGCCGCGTGCGGGGATCGATGCGCGGGTAAGTGGCTGTGGCCAGCGTCCGGGTCAGCAACGGGTGCTCGGGCGGCGGGAGGGCCTTTTCGCCGGGATCGCGCACCNNGGTGGGTTTGCAGCAGCTTGCCATCCGTAGTGGCCTGGAGGGTGATCCGGGACGCGCGGGACAGTCCCCCCAGGTTGCTGGCAATAAAGCCGAAGGCCACGACCCCCATCAACATGAATACGATTGTCTGAAACGTGTTGGCCCAGGCAGCCGCCCGGGAACCGCCGGCGAAGACGTAAGCCACCACCACGCCACACACGACCAGACCGGTCAGCCAGGGAGGTATCCCCCCTGCAAAAGGCGTTCCCCGGTTGGGAAACAGATCCGGAAAGGCACCCGCCGTGGCAGGCAACAGCGTCTTGCCCGCCCCGATCACACCAATCAGCAGATAGGGGATCACCAGCCCCACCAGGATGGGAAACAGCAAGTAGCCCAACGCGTCCGATTCAAAGCGATCGCGGAAGTACTGGATCTGGGTCACGTAGCCGTACTTCTTGCCGTAGACCCACAGCCGGACGCCGATCAAAAAGAAACATGCCGCATGGATCAGTCCGGACGACGAAGCCATCAGGCCATACACGCCAATCCCCCGTTCAAAGGCCTTGCCGGTGGAACCGACCAGGGCAAAGGCAGTCATCGTCGTCCCAAACACGCTCATCAGCAACAAAAACGGCCCGATCGAATGGCTGGCCACAAAATAGTCCTTGCTGGTGCCGCGAAAAAAAAGATTGCTCAGCAAACCCAGCCCCAGCAGCAACGCCAGGTAACAGATGATCACGATCAGCGGTGTCATGCGAAGTCAGAATTCTCCGATCCCGTTGGCGTCGGCAGCTTCCTCGACCGAAAACCCCTCGCTGGCGACATGGGACTCTTCAGCCACCACTTCCAGATGATGCGGCCAGGCAATCTTGATCGCCAGGGCCCACAGACAGGCGGCCACGACCGAATACGTGGCGTGGTACGCCAGGCCTATCGGCAGGAAGCCCAAGACCAACGTCTGACGGTCCCACAACCAGAAGTCCTGGTGCAGAATGGCCAGGGCCACGGCCAGGATGATGACCAGCTTGCGGCCGGCGGTCGAAGTCGGCGGAGAAATAGGCACAGGCGGGCTCCGTGCAGGCTGGCTGTAGTGTAGACACACCGCGCCAGTGCCTCCAGTCCCCCGGCACAAATCCTGCCGTAACGGGTCCATTTCACGGATTGTAATTGTTTGGCAGCATGCGAGTATGCGTGGGAGCCGTTTCGACTCTCAGATCCCATGGGTCACATTTTAAAGAGCAGGCTACCCCAGCTCTGAGCCCCGGCATTTATGCCGGGGCGATGAT
>WVZU01000226.1 GCA_011772275.1 Planctomycetales bacterium
ACCCGACATGACTAGCCAATCAAAAAGTTTGCGGCAGATAAACCGCTCGCCCCACCAATCAAACCAAAGTCCAATCGGCAAGCCAGCGGCTACCCACCTGTACAGTCTCAGGTTATTGCGAGGACATACTCTCAAATTGCCAAAGAACATAAACCAACCGCTTCCGCTCTGCACCTTGCGGCCGAACGGCACGCGGTCAATTTCTAACTTGCCAACACGCAAGGCATTAAGGCCCCACGCATCGGGGAACCTTAGATTCTATAGATCCCAAAGAACAAGTCAAGCACCTTTTTGGATCTAATCTGGCCAATGCGTCTAGCCGGCCCCCGATGCACCCCAAAATCGCGTTTTTTAGGCCGAATTCAAGAGGAGACCCCCCCCGCGACGCCCGGTACCGCCAACGGCCCGCCCAGACGGGCTGGGCGAGAAGCTGAGCACCCGGGGCTCAGCTGCGGCCGACAAATGACACACCCGCCCGCACGCCACCCTCCCCGCCACCCACACTCAAAATCATGCTCAACACCCACGCGGCCAAGCCATACAATGTACGGACCAGGTACTCGATGGATTTCGCAAAAACGGTTTTTCACGGCCGCCAGATCCCGCCCTCGTCGCGGCTCGGATCCTGGCCCGCTCCGCATCTGCTGTGCCGAGCGGATGCCGCACAACCATGAACAGTAGTTACATCATCGCCGCTTGCCGGACGCCGATCGGCAAGTTTCTCGGCTCCCTTTCCAGCCTGAGTGCCACCGAGCTGGGCGCGATTGCCGTGGGCGAGGCGGTGGGTCGCACGGGGATTGCGCCGGAGGATGTCCAGGAAGTGATCCTGGGTAACGTGCTTTCTGCCGGTTTGGGACAGGCACCCGCTCGGCAAGCCGCCTTAGGGGGCGGACTTCCCCCTGCCGTGGCAGCCCTCACGATCAACAAGGTCTGCGGCTCCGGTTTGAAAGCCGCCATGCTGGCCGACCAGGCAATCCGGCTGGGCGAAGCCCGCGTGATCGTCGCCGGGGGGATGGAGAGCATGAGCCGAGCGCCTTATCTGTTGAGAGGGTGCCGGAGGGGCTGGAAGCTGGGCGATCAGCAAGCGATCGATTCGATGATCCATGACGGACTGTGGTGTGCCTTTGAGCAAACGCACATGGGACAGGCCGCCGATTACATTGCCGCCAGTCGGGGGGTGAGCCGTGCCGACCAGGACGGTTTTGCGTTGGAGAGCCACCGTCGAGCGGTAACTGCCTGGCAGCGCGGTGAGTTCGAAAGTCAGCTGGTGCCAGTCACCGTCGGTGCTGGCGACGGCCGCCAGCTTGTCAGCGCCGACGAGGGACCTCGCCAGGACACGTCCCTGCAGGCGCTTGCCAGCCTGCCGGCCGCATTCCAGCACGACGGTACCGTAACTGCCGGTAACGCTGCTCAGCTTAGCGACGGAGCAGCCGCCGTGGTGGTCAGTGACGCGGCCACGGCCCGTACCATTCGCTCGCCGATCACGGCCCGCATCGTCGCGGTGGCGACCGGTGGTGTGGAACCGAAGGAAATCTTTGTGGCCCCGGTGGTGGCTGTGGAAAAGGTGGTGCTTAAGGCCCGCATGACCCTGGCCGACATCGATCTGGTGGAATTGAACGAGGCCTTCGCCGCCCAGATGCTGGCCTGCCTCCGGGCCCTGAAGCTGGATGCGGACAAAACCAATGTGAACGGCGGCGCCATCGCGCTGGGACACCCCATCGGCGCCAGCGGGGCTCGGGTGCTGGTCACTTTGTTGCACGCCCTGGCGGCCCGCGACCTGACGGTCGGCCTGGCCGCCCTCTGTCTGGGTGGAGGCAACGCCGTGGCGATGATCGTGGAAAGATGTGAAGTGTAAAAGCGCGAGGCCGGAAAGCCGCGAAACGGCAAGGCGCCGGGCTGAAAAGGCGCGAGGTCCAGGGGGCGGGGTTACCCTGTCATTCGACCACCACATTCTCCAGGCCGGGCTCGGCCACGGGAAATTGCGGTGCCATCTCGTCCAGTGTCCGCAGCAGCAGGCGGCTGACCATCAGGTTGCGGTACCACTTCCGATCGGACGGAATGATGTGCCAGGGGGCATGTTCCGTGTTGCATCGCGTGACGGCATCCTCGTACGCGGCCTGGTACTGGTCCCACAACTTGCGTTCGTCCAAGTCCCCCCGGCTGAACTTCCACCGCTTTTGCGGATTGTCCAGCCGCGCCTGCAACCGCGCCCGCTGCTGCTGCTTGCTAATGTGCAAGAAGCATTTGACGATTTTCGTACCCCCCTCGCTCAACAACCGCTCGAATTCGTTGATGCGATCAAAACGCGTTTGCCATTCGGCGACAGGGACAAGGCTGTGCACGCGGACAACCAGCACATCTTCGTAGTGCGAGCGGTTAAAGATGCCGATGTTGCCGCGGCGGGGTACCGCTCGATGGATCCGCCACAGAAAGTCATGATCCAGCTCTTCATGGCTGGGCTGCTTGAACGGCACCACTTGGCAGCTTTGCGGGTTGATGCCGCGCATCACGGTCCGAATCGTGCCGTCCTTGCCCGCCGTATCCATTCCCTGCAAGACCAACAAGAGCGCTCGACGGTTCTCAGCGTACAGCTGGTAGGCCAGGTCGGCCATCCGTTTGGCATTCTGCTTGATTTCGGACTTGGCCGACGCCTTGTCGAGGTCGTCGTCGACGTAGGCTGCATCGAAATCGTTTAAGCGGATCTTTTCGCCGGGCGGGAAGGTCAGTGGCTGGGGCATGAGGGCATGGGGGCTGGCTGTCGGGATCGCAGGAGGCCAAAAGGCTGGTGGATCATGATAGCCGCACACCTGCTGAATGCCAGGGTGGCGGGATCGCCCCGCCGCGCTTGCCCCGCAAATCCGGGCTCGACAACAAACTGCTGGCCGACCTGCGGCCGCCGGTTGGCGGCTCGGCCATGCCGGCTGGCGACGTGGCCCGGCCGGATGCGGGCTGCCGGCACGGCCGTGCCAGCCCGCCGCTTGTGACTCAGCCCGACGCGGCAGCTGGCGGTCCCGATCGGCGTTCAGCAGCCGGGGGCCCCGCAGGGAAAAGCCGCCCTGGCAATCCCTCCCGGGGCCTTGGCGGGCACCATCGCCTGCCGCAACCGGTCCGTCCCGCTGGCCCACCAGGCGTCAGGATCGCTGCTGTCCGTAATTTCCTCTCCAGCCGTCCTTTGGTCCGCGTTCCGACCCGGCCAGAAGCCCCTGTTTGCGGCAAGTCTCCACGCCGCTCCCCTTTGGATGTCGTAAGCTATTCATGGAACCGTTTGTCGTTCTGGTAAATATATCCAGGAGCCTTCGTCATGCGCCGATTGAAAAAACCTGGGCGTCGCCGTGGCATCAGCAGCGTGCAAGTCGCCGTCGTCCTGGCCGTGATCGTGGTCGCCGTGATCGCGACGGTGAATTCGCTGGGATCCCGGGCAAGTTCCGAGATGCTGGACACGGCAGGACGAGTTGGTGATCCGTCAACGTTGCCCGCGCGATTCAGCAAGGATTAAGCTGCCGGTCGCAACCAGGGAAACTCCAAAGAAGACAGGTAGCAGATCAAAAGAGACCTGCCGCCAGCCATTGCCGCCGCCCCTTTTCGCTTGACACATTTAGCCAATCAGCTGGGCCGTTGGGACGGCAAATTTTGCAGCCTGGTTTTGCAGCCGGGGTGCATGCCAAGCAGCTGATCTACGTGTCCGCGACCAGGCCCGGATGCCGACTCGACCCCTGGCGTTGCGGGCCGGGTTCTTTTGCCGGGCTGCCGGCGGCACTTTGACCGGCCGGGTGGCGTAAGGGACGGTTTGTCAGCTTGTCGTTGGCGGTCGGTCG
>WVZU01000326.1 GCA_011772275.1 Planctomycetales bacterium
ACATCGTTGGATAGGGGGACGGGTGGCGAAAAAGACTCCCGACCCCCTCCGGTCTCATCTGGTCACCGTAAATTGCTCAGCTCGCGAAAACGGGCCACCCGTTTGCTCAATCCTTGTGTCGCCGGAAGTCTGGGCGACTTTCGCGACAGTGGCAAGGGGGAATTTCCGGTCTGACCAACGGCTGGAGGAGACCGTTTTGTGGGTGGGTGTCCTTACGGGGTCCCGGCTTTCTGCGAAACGAAAGGCCCTTCACGCAGACCGTGCATGGCCTGCAGGAATCGAGCCAGGATCACATCGTGATGGCCATGGCAGAGGCTGAGCCGCAGGAGGGACTGGCCGGCTGGTACCGTGGGAGGTCGAATACCGGGCACGTAAAAGCCTTGCTCAGCCAAACGAGTCGACAGCTGCATGACGCGGTGAGCGTCATTGACGTAGATGGGAATAATCTGGCTGGTGGACGTTCCCAGCGGCCAGCCTTGTGTGGCGAGTTGCGAGCGGAGGGACTCTGCCCTCTGCAAGAGTTCCGCGCGGCGTTGCGGTTCGCTTTCGACGATGTGCAGTGCGGCCAGGGCAGCGGCGGCAACGGCGGGTGGCTGGGCCGTGGAGTAGACGTAGGGACGTGCGCGGTTCTGCAGCCAGTCGACGAGCGCCCGGCTGCCGCACACGAACCCGCCTGCGCCGCCGAGTGCTTTGCTGAGCGTGCCCACTTTGATGTCGATCTGCGCATCGACTCCGAAATGTTCGGCGACGCCCCGGCCATTCTTCCCGAAGACGCCCGTGGCGTGTGCTTCGTCGACCATCAGCATGCAACCAAATTCGTCGCTGAGCGCAACCAACTGCGGCAACGGTGCGAGATCCCCGTCCATGCTGAACAGGGTGTCGGTCACGATCAGCCGTCTGCGTGCCGAGCTGCTTTGTTTGAGCAGTGTGCGCAGATGGTCGCAGTCCCCGTGCCGATAGACCTGGATTTCCGCTCGCGCGAGGCGGCAGCCGTCGATCAAGCTGGCGTGATTGCTGGCGTCGGAAAAAACTACATCCTCGCGGCCGACCAAGGCGGCCACCGTTCCCGCGTTGGCGGCAAATCCGGAAGGGAAAAGCAGTGCCGCCGGACAGCCCTCGAATTCGGCAATCCCCTCCTCCAGCCGGGCGTGCGCCTCCGACCGGCCGCAGATCAACGGGCTGGCGCCACTGCCCCACCCCTCGCTGTCCAGGGCACGGCGGGCCGCAGCCACCAGCCGACCGTCGGCAGCCAGGCCAAGGTAATCGTTCGAACCAAAATTTATCAGCTCGCGGCCGTCCAGCCTGATCGTTGCGCCCTGCGCACCGCCGCGGATCCGCAGACTGCGTCGCAAACCGTGCTGAGCCAATTCGCTTAGCTCGGAGTCGACCCAGCCCAGAGGCGCGAACTTGTTACCGCTGCTGCTGCTGATGCTCTTCGACATTCGTAGCGCTCGGATCCTCGTCCCAAAATTCGTCGACTACCGTAAGCAGCATGAACAGGGATGCCGTCAGGCAGCCGACCAGGTAGCCCAGGATCATGCCCAACATCGTATAGGACAGGGCGAGAACAGTAAAAGCAAAAAAAGTAAAAAGGTCTTGCGGTGGAAAGAGAATCAGGCACCCGATGAGGATTCCAAAGGCTAGACCGAACCCAGCGCCGGCGAGTGTCGAGCTGGCCCTTGGTCGACGTCCACCGTAGAGCCAGGCTTGAGCCATTCCTACGATCACAAAAAAGCTGGCAAGGAATATGATAAACGGGGGTGAAGCGCCAGCGGAAACCAGCAACCCGAAG
>WVZU01000044.1:0-2238 GCA_011772275.1 Planctomycetales bacterium
ATTCAAGATCTGACCCCAGGGTGCGTGACCCCAGGGTGCGCAGGGTGCGCTGCAATTGCTGTTGAGCCTCTCGGAGCGATCTTTGGAGTTGTCGGTTTTCCGCCTGCAGTGCTATCACCCGCCGGCCACATCGCGCTGCCCTGGCTCGCTGAGTGTTTCGGCTTCGCAAAAGTCCACGAGCCGTTTCGTAGGAAGATGCCCTGTACTCCGAGAGGTGATTGCGGAATAACCTCATACCTGCTGCGCTCCTTCGCTAGGAATGAATTGTTTGGAAACCCATCCCTACGAAGGGCGTAGCAGTTTTCAAATATCAATTTCTACCCATCTTCCCCTTGCGACCACATTTTCATCAGCCCACCCTTAGGGCGGGGCGGTGGCCGACGTATGGCGGGGACGGAAGACGGGAGCGTCACGTTTGGCGGGCAGCGGCAGATTGCCAATGGCCCGCGCAGCTTCACTGGGCACGCCGCTCGCCCTCCTGCCCCCGAATCCGGCCGTGGGCCGTGCTGGCTGCCGTGACCGTCACAAATTCCCCGGCGGTTGCGGTTCCGGCCGGTAGATCGACCGGGGCATAGCGGCAGGAGGTGCCCGTCAGGCTTTCCGCGTCGCGACGGCTTGTCCCTTCGACCAGCACCTGCAGCCGGCGGCCCAGCAGTCCGCGAAAGTAATCGTCCCGCAGTTCGGCTTCCACCTCTGCCAGATGCCGTGCCCGTTGCTGTTTGACGCTCTTGGGCAACTGACCCGGCATCTCGGCCGCGGGCGTGCCGCGTCGAGCGCTAAAGGGAAAGATGTGAATCTTGGAAAAACCGACTTCCCGGGCCACCCGGCACGTGGCCCCAAAGTCATCCTCTGTTTCGCCGGGAAAGCCGACGATAATGTCGGTCGTAATGGCTGCTTGATCGAGCCGCTGGCGGAACATCTGGCAACGGTCGACGTAGCGGCGACTTCCCCACCGCCTCCGCATCCGCCGCAGCACCGCGTCACTGCCGCTTTGCATCGAAACATGCAAATGCGGACACACCCGTCCGGCATGATTCGCCATGACAGCAATCAGTTCGTGGGTAACTTCCGTGGCCTCGATGCTGGACAACCGTAACCGAAAATCACCTGGCAGTTCCGCCAGCCGGTCAACCAGATGCGACAGCCGCGTCCAGCGGCGTTTGGGCAATCGTTTGTTGAAATCGACGCCGTAATGGCCCAGGTGGATCCCGGTCAGTACGATCTCGCGATACCCACGTTCCACCAGTCCCTGGACTTCCGCCAGGATCTCGTGCGGGGGGCGGCTGACCATGTGCGGTCGCACCTGGGGAATGATGCAAAAGCTGCAGTTCAGCAGACAGCCGTCTTGTACCTTGACGTACGCCCGATGCCGGTCGCTCAAGCCGGACACGCCACGTGGCATTTCCACAACCCCGAATCGCCCCAACAGATCGGGCAATTCGCGTTTGTCGGTCACCACCTCAACAACGCCTGGCAATCTCCATAGTTCGGCCGGAGCCCGCGTGGCGTAACATCCCATCACGACGATCCGCGCTTGCGGGTTACCCCGCGCCAGTTTGCGAATCACCTGGCGGCTCTTTGCATCCCCCTCGGCCGTCACCGTACAAGTATTGACCACGCAGAGATCCGCCGGCTGGCGGTCTTGGGCATCCTGATAGCCGGCGTTCAGGAGACCCTCGCGGACCAGCTCGGTTTCGTACTGGTTGACCTTGCATCCCAGCGTGGCGGTTTTCAGTTTCAGCGACATGAGGTGCGGGTGCGGGAGGGTGGGGTGCGGGATGCGGGGGCGGACTGCCAAGGCTGCAGCCGCAGGTATCGCTCGTTTTCCCGCCCTTGGCCCGTTAGCGTTCCGGTTCGATCGTGGCGGACATGGACCCGCAGGGATCGTGGCCGTAGGCGTGAATCTGGTCCCGTTTCAGTTCGGCGTGCTCGCGGGTCGTTGTCAGCACAATGGCTTTACCGCGGTTGTCGACTTCTTCTGCCAGCTGGAATCCTTCTTCGACCTGGTAGCCGAACAGTTCCCGCAGCATGCCGATCACGTAATCGTACGTATGATCATCGTCGTCCCACAACAGCACATGATAGCGGGGCTGCCGCCGTACTTGCCGATCGGTCTGGCCGCGGCGTTTCCGTTTGGGTTTCACGACGGCTACAACGGCTTGGTCCATGGAAATTTCCGCCTGCAAAGCTTGAAATCGACCCCTGAAGACCGGCGTTTCCGGCGAGGGAGGGCGGCGG
>WVZU01000044.1:2257-4088 GCA_011772275.1 Planctomycetales bacterium
GCCCTTGTGAGCCGAATCGATGCCCCACAAATCATGGACCGCCGTCGAAGCGTATCTCAACTCCCACAAGTCGGCCTTTGAGGACGATTTGTGCCAGTTGCTGCGGATTCCGAGTGTCAGCACGGACAGCGATCACCGGGGGGATATTCGGCGGGCGGCCGAGTGGATGGCAGACCACTTTCGTCGCTTGCGGTTCGAAACCGAACTGATCGAGACCGCCGGCAATCCGCTGGTACTTGCCAGCAGCCTTCCGGTCCCTGGCGCGCCCACGGCGCTGGTCTACGGCCATTACGACGTCCAGCCCCCCGATCCGCTGGACGAATGGATCAGCCCGCCATTTGAACCCACCGTGCGCAATGGCAACATGTACGCTCGAGGAGCCACCGACGACAAGGGCCAGCTGCTGACCCACGTCAAGAGCGCTCAGGCCTGGGTCGAGGCCGCGGGGCAACTGCCGATCAATCTGAAGTTCCTCATCGAAGGCGAAGAAGAGGTGGGCAGCGAGGGTCTGGCAGAGTACCTGGCGGACAACGCCAGCCAGCTGGCTTGCGACTGCGTGGTGATCAGTGACACCAGCCAGTTTGCACCTGGCCAGCCGGCGATTACCTACGGCTTGCGCGGGATTGCCTACTACCAGTTATTTTTAACCGGTCCCAAACAAGACCTGCATTCCGGTTCGTTTGGCGGGGCGATCACCAATCCGGCCAATGCCCTGGCCGCCCTGCTGGCAGCCATGATCGACGGCGACGGCAAGATCCAGCTGCCTGGTTTCTACGACGATGTCGCGCCGTTGACCACCCGCGAACGGGAAGGATTTCAAGCGCTTTCGTTTAACGATCAGAGGCTGCTGGAGATGGTCGAAGTCGACGCCGCCACCGGCGAATCGGGTTTCTCGTTGCTCGAACGCCGCTGGGCGCGGCCCAGCCTGGATATNNCCTGGATATCAACGGTCTGACCGCCGGCTATCAGGGGGCGGGCGCAAAAACCGTGCTGCCCGCCAAGGCCGCCGCCAAATTCAGCTTTCGTCTGGTTCCCAACCAAAGTCCCGAACAAATCACGGCGGCACTGAAGGCGTTTTTGGACGAGCGGTGTCCGCCGGGTATCCGATACGAACTCCAAGAATTCCACGGCTCACCAGGATTTCTGGTTCCCTTGGACAGCCCCTACATCACGGCCGCGACGCGGGCCATCGAAACCGGTTTCGATCGATCGCCAGTCTTCATCCGCGAAGGCGGATCGATCCCCATCGTGACCCAGATGGCCGAAAAGCTGAGCGGCGATATCCTTTTGCTGGGCTGGGGGCAGAATGACGACAATACCCACAGTCCCAACGAAAAATTCAACCTCGATGACTTCCACCGCGGTATCAAGACCAGCGCTTGCCTCTGGTCCGAACTGGCAAAACGGGAGACTTGATGCGGGCGCAAGATACAGACCAGTGAGTAGGGGAGGGCGGCGGCAAAATCCCCTCTCGCCCCTCAGCCCTAGCCCCTAACCCCTAGCCCCTAACCCCTAGCCCCTGCCCCCTAACCACCCATGCTGGATCGCAAATACATTCTCGAAAACGTGGAAGAGGTAGAACGAAATTGCCGCGACCGGGGGGTGGTCGTGGACCTGCAGCGGTTTGTCCAGCTGGAACAGCAGCGGCGCGGCAAGCAGGCCGAGGTGGAACAGCTGAATCGGCAGGCGAACGAGATCAGCAAGTCGATCGGCAAGGCCCAGGATGCTGCCCAGCGGGAAGCGCGCAAGGAGGCAGGGCGGCAAAAACGGGAGGAAAAAGAGCGGGTGCAGGCCGAGATCGATCGGCTGGAGACGGAAATCGATCCGTTAC
>WVZU01000340.1:0-8465 GCA_011772275.1 Planctomycetales bacterium
TTGGCCGCCGCTTTCTCTTTTTCTTCCTCGCCAGCCGGATCGCTATCCTCTTCCTGGTCCTGGCCTGCATCCACGCTCTTGTCGGCCCCGGCCACGTTACCGAACCGCAGTACATACTCGACGCCCGTCTGCAGACCGATATTGATTTCGCCATTGTTGGAGAGGAGGACAAACTGTGGCTGGTCATCGGGCCCTTTGACCCGCTGAAAAAAGAAGCCGCGGCGTTCCAGGTCATCGATCGCGCCTGGATTTTTTGTAATTGCCTTTTGCAGGTTTTCTCCCAGGCCTTTGGCTTTCCGCCGGACGTCGACGATTTGCAGATCATCCAGAGCGAACTTGAGGTCGTTTAACTTGGACGTATTCAACTCTTCGTTGTCCGCCAGTTTTTCCTCGTTGGGCTTGTTGTCAGCAAACACCACCAGTTGCTCAAGCTTCCACAAGAAATCTTCCTGGTCATAGACCAGATCGATGGAAGACTTCATGTCCAGGTCAGTGGCCAAGGCTATCTGGGGCCCGCCGGGTCCGAAGACAAGCTGTCGCTGGACGACGGCCGAGTAGTCATTGATGGCGACCTGAGTGACGTCGGACGTATCCAGCTTCAACAAATCGCGTTCGATCCAGTCTTCAAATTTCGTTGACAGCTTGCCGGGATCGATCTGGACCGTATAGACCTGGTCTTTTCCGGCGCGGCGTACGTACCGCTGACCTTCGCCTCCTTTCACTTCGTCGCCGATCACGAAGTCGGCCATGATCTTGCCATCCTCGGTGCTCATCGTGACCCGCATCCCCACTCCGGACTCACCGCCACCCACCGAAACGCTCAACGGATCCAAGACACCAAAATCCTGATGAGCGGCAGGGCTGTCGTCGACGACATCCAGGATCTCGACGTTGTTGACAAAATTAACCGCTTCGGCCAGATGGTCCTGGGCGTCGGCCGGATAATCTTCATGCGACGGGATGCAATACACGCCGTCCACCTTGCCGACCTCGAATGGCTCGGGCTTGCCTGTCTCGTTGTCGAAGGTGACGATTTTCAGCCGTTGCACCTGCAGGGGGTCTTCGATATCCACGAAGGCCGAGCCGATGTCGTCTTCGGCAGTCCGCTGGGGGGCTTCGCGACTGACGACAAAGGCCGCAATTCCGGTGACGAGGGCCGCAAACAGAAAACCAATCGTTTTGACTTCTTCGCTCATCAAATTCTCTCACTTCCCATGGATAGCGACCCGCAGGATCTATCGGACTGGCCGATCGGCTAGACCAACCGGCTGGCGGCGACCGATTCACGCTCCTGAGCTCGGCGGAAGAAGAACACCCAGATCGCGATGATCAAGGGCGGGATCGGCGGCAACAGGACAGCCAGCAGTTTGTAGTTATCCTGAACCTGATGAATCTGTGCCGCCATCTGGTTGTCGATTTCGCGATACCGTTTCTCTTCTTCCCGGTCGAGGCTCTCTTTGCGAGCGCTAATTCGGTCGCTGATACTGGTCTGGAGGATTCTCAGCTTTTCCTCCTTTTCGCGAAGGGACATCTCTTGATCGTTGCGCAGCTCGTCAAGCCGCTGGTCTAGTTCCTTTTGTTCGGCATACAGCAGATCTTTGAATTCCTGTTTCGCCTGTTTACGAGCGTCGCTTCGCGCCCGCTTGGCCTCGTCCGTCAATCGCTGTACCGCCGCCAGTTCGCGGTGCACGTGTCGCCGCTTGCGGATATCAACAAAGCGATCGTCATCGGCCAGCGTATCCAGAATGTTTAGCACAAAGGGAACGTTATCCAGCTGCCAGCGCGAGAAGCGTTCCCCGAATATTTCGTTGCGGGCCCGCAATTCGAAAAAGAAACCCGACAGGGTATCGATATCGGCCACCAGCACCACGTTGATATTCCGGCCCGTATCGGCAGTGGCATCCTCCGCATCGTCTTCCTGGCTGGGGGGAGCCTCGATGCGGATGTGGGCGGCCAGGGTGAATTCATTGATCGTCTGTACCTCGTCCAGTTCCATTTCGTCCCGCGACCGCAACAGCTGCTGACCGAAGGGGGTGGTCGTGAGGCAGCTGTCGTACGGCACGGTGCCGGAGTTTTTCCCGCCGGTCGTGACCAGGGGCACAAACTGGCGATCGAGGTCACTGCCGGTGTCTTCCAGCCCGCCGGGGTAGAGAAACAGCATCTTCTGCAGACGGGAACTGATGGGGCTCTCGGCGGAAAACGCCTCGTCCGCTCCGCAGTTGGGTGTGATCCACACGAATTCGTTCTGGACTTCGGCATCTTCGGGATGAGGATTATAGTCCTGCCAGACGACCAATGTCTGCCCGCCGCCTGGCATCCCCACACCGCCCAGGCCGATCCGGCTGACCAGGTTGACACCCAGCAGGTCCCAAAGTTTGCTGATGTCACCCTTTTGCTCAGGCTGGCGTGGCATGAACATATTGCCGCCGCCCCGTTTAGGCTGGCTGGTGCCGGGCGCGGGAAACAGCAGCGGAAAGGGATCCTCAAAAATGGCCGTCGGTGTGCCGCGGCGCACGACGTCCAGCAAGTTTTGCAGCTGGGGTTCGGTCAACGAAGACGGCTGGACGGCCAGCAGGACATCGAAGTTTTTTGTAATGGGCGCATCGGCCCTGACGCGGACGATCTCGTATTGCTTGCGGAGTTCCTCGATCAGGGGTCGTTCGCTGGCATCGGGCCGAGCAAACGAACCGGCCTGCATCAAGGCGGCATCGGTTTCCAGAACGCCGATCGTCATCCGCTGCTGCTGGGTGACCGTGGCCAGCGAACGCATCAGTTCGTACTCGATCGGCAGGCTCTCGCCCATGAAGGGGATCACCGCGCGTTCCTGGCCCGACTTGAAGGCCACGCCAAAGATGACGTTCTGGGTGGTGCGCGCCCCGCGGACGGTCGTTTCGACCGCTTCGCGTTCGATCCCGTACAGCATCTCGGCCCGGTTGGCCTGTTCGCTGTACAGATCGATTCCGTCGTAAATCTTCAAGGACACCTTGTCGCCGCCGATGGCGTTGATTTCCCGCAAGGCCGCCAGCAAATCGAAGCGTTTCTGGACAAATTGTTCCGGCAGATCTCGACTGATGAACGCCTCGATGGAAATCAGGTACTGATCCGTCGCGTCGGCCACGTTTTTGACCAGGGCCACGGAGGAGGCGGAGAGCGAGCTGAGCCCTTCGCTGGTGACGTCGCGACGAAAGAGCTGCCTGTGCGCGGCAAAGACGCTGACCGAGCCGGCGATCAGCAGCAGGGCGATGACCCGTACCACATAGTGCCCCCCCATCGCTCGACCGTCCCTCCCCCCCGACCAATGGCGACGACCGATCAGCACCATACACAGATACAACATGGTCACGATGATCACGAGGAAGTACACCACGCTGGCAAAGCTGATCACGCCCGTTTCGAAATCTTGGAATTTGTAGGCGATGCTGAACTTACCCAGGGCGCGACCGATCGCTTCGGGAAACACGACTTCTGCCCAGGCGACGATCACCAGCGGGACGCAGAACACGACTCCCAACACGAATCCCACGGTCAGGTTGGCCGTGAGGAAGGAGGCCACCATCCCCACCGCCAGCATCGCCAGGCCGACCATCCAGTAACCGAAATAATTCCCCAAAAACAGCCCGATGTCGGGATTTCCCAGGTTGATCAGCACCAGGAAATTGGAGATCTGCGAGAACAGCAGCGAGACGGTAAAGATGGCGGCCGCAGCCAGGTACTTGCCCAACACGATGTCCAGGTCGTCTGCGGGAATGGTTAACAGCAATTCGTCCGTTCCCTGCCGCCGCTCCTCAGCCCAAATGCTCATCGTGATCGCCGGAATAAACACCAACATGATCGTCGGCAGCACACGGTTCAACTGGTCCAGGTTGGCCAGATTGGCGTTGAAAAATTCTTCCGGCCAGAACGCGGCGAACGAGGTGAGGGCCACGAACAGGCAGAGGAATACATAACCGGTAGGGTTGGTGAAGTAGGCGATGAAGTTGCGTTTCAATACTGCAAAAGCGGGTTTCTTCCAGACGTAGATCACGCCCAGCAGAACGACCAGCGGCACCAGGAACAACAAATCAATACCCAACAAGGTAATCAAAGCCGTGAATCTGTCGGAAAATCTTTCCATGGCTGTTTAGGCATCCTCCCCGCTGGCGGCCGTTAATTTGGCAAAACGGATGTCCAACCCCTGGCCATCGGTATCCAGTTCGTCCAGGCTCCCGTCGAAGACGAGGCGCCCCTCATGAATGAACAGCACCCGGCTGGCCATCGCTTGGACCTCCTGCAGGATATGGGTGGACAGCAGAATTGTCTTCTCCTCGCCCAGCCGTTTGAGTGTCTGGCGGACTTCGCGAATCTGGTTGGGATCGAGTCCCGCCGTGGGCTCGTCCATGATCAGCACGTCCGGTTCGTGCAAAAGGGTTTGAGCCATACCCACCCGCTGGCGATAACCACGCGAAAGTTTGCTGATGGGCTTGCGTAACACGTTTTGCAACGCGCACAGATCCACGACGCGTTCAATCCGTTGTTCGATCATATCGGTCGGCAGGCAACGCGCTTCGCCGAAAAAGTGCAACAGGCTGTAAGGGGTCATGTCGGGATAGAGCGGGCCGTTTTCTGGCAGGTAGCCCAACCGGGTCGAGCCAGCCAGGCGGTCGGTGGACATGTCGTGTCCAGAAATTCGCGCCGTACCGGCCGAGGGAGCCAGGTAGCCGGTCAACAACTTCATCGTCGTGCTCTTCCCCGCCCCGTTGGGTCCCAGGAAGGCCACCACCTCGCCCGGGGCGATTTGGAAGCTGACGTCGCGGACGGCGGCGAAATCCCCGTAGAACTTGGAGAGCCCGATTGCCTCGATGGCCGGGCCGGCTGTGGACTCATCTTGCTGTTGGCTAATCATCGTCCTCCGCTCCATTTTCCCATCCCAACCGCCTCATGGCCCAAGGGTGTCCGGGCTTGCCGAACCAGGAAAGAAGGCGGCTGTCGCCAGGTTGGGAGTGTACGAGGCGGCGTGCAGACGACCGCCGCTGGCAGGAATGGGCCGGATACTGGCCCGGACCCACAGCTGGTCAGAATGTATCGACTCGGGTCGACGTGTCAAGGCTTATTGCCCGCCTCGGCTGCTCCTGCCATCTACATACGGGGGCCAGCTCGTCACGGTTCTCCCGGATCGCCCTTTTGCGGTCAGGGAGGGGGAGGGGGAGGGGGGGGATTTACCGAACGTGGTTTGAGATTCGGAAGAAGAACCCACGTGGCGGCCCTTGTGCCCCGTCTCCCGCTGGCGGGGCCGGTCGGGGGAGGGGGAGGGGGAGGGGGGAAATTGCCATTTCCAAACAGGTTTTCAGCACGAATCGTCCGCCGGCCGCACGAAGGCCAGGTGCCGTCGCCAGTGCGGGTCGTCCGTATTTGGAAAGTCCGCCCGCTGGTGGACACCCCGCGTCTCCTGGCGAGCGAGGGCGGCTTCGATCATCAATTTGGCGACCGTCAGCATGTTCTGCAGCTCCCAGCCTGCGGGCTCACGAAACTGCCGCGAGAGCACGTACTGGCACCACCCCTCGATGGTACCCAGGGCCGACACCAGGGAATCCCTCTCACGGCGGACACCCACAAACCGCCACATGAGACTTTTTAACGTATTGCGGATATCGCCCAGATTGAGCTGGTCGCCGCCATCGGCGACAACCGGACTAAGGATCGCCGCGCCTTCAAAGCGGTCGGGCATATCCAACGCTGCCTGGCTGGCACCCCGACCCGCATGGGCTCCGAAGACCATGCCTTCCAGGAGGCTATTGGAGGCCAGTCGGTTAGCGCCGTGCAGTCCGCTGGAAGTGACCTCACCGGCCGCCCACAGACCGGGTACCGTCGTCCGGCCCTGGGCATCGACGGTGACGCCGCCGATGAAATAGTGCGCACCGGGGCGGACGGGAATCAGATCGGCAGCGACGTCCAGGCCAAATTCAGCGCAGGTGGCGGTGATTCCCGGAAATCGAACGTGGACATGTTCGGCAGCCAGCTGGGACAAATCGAGATACACGCTGGGGTGTCGCGTCTTGTCCATCTGGGCCACGATCGCCTGGCTGACGACATCGCGGGGGGCAAGTTCCATCCGTTGATCGTAGTCGCCCATGAAACGATGGCCGTGGCAATCGACCAGGTGCGCACCTTCCCCTCGAATCGCTTCGGTGATCAAGGTCCGATTACTCCCGGCGACATACAGCATCGTTGGATGGAATTGCATGAATTCCATGTCGCGGATTTCGGCGCCCGCGCGGTAGGCCAGTGCGAGACCGTCCCCGGTGGCGACGTCCGGGTTACTTGTTTCGCGATAGACCTGTCCCGCCCCGCCGGTACAAAGGATCGTCTGCTTGGCCCACACCAGGCTGCAGACGTTTGCCTGTTGAGCGACCAGTGCGCCGAGGCAGGTTCCGTCTGCAGAGAGGATATCCACGGTAAAGGCGTCTTCCCAAATCCGCACGTTGGGCAAGCGGTCTGTCCAGTGGATAACGGCCTTCATGATTTCCCTGCCGGTTGCATCGACCGAATGCACGATGCGGTCATGGCTATGTCCCCCTTCCCTGCCCAGGGACAGTTCGCCGGCCACCTTATCGAAGTCGGCTCCCCAGCGGATGAGTTCGTCGATCCGTTGGGGTGCTTCGTGGACCACCATCTTCACAATCTGTTCGTCACACAATCCGCCACCGGCCCGGAGCGTATCGGCGACATGATCTTCGAACCGGTCTGTCGGATCCATGACGCCGGCAATTCCTCCTTGTGCATACGCGCTGCTGGACTGCGGCAGCTTGTCCTTGGTGACGACCAGCGTCGAGAGTCCTGCATCGATTTCGATCGCGGCCCGCAGGCCGGCCAAACCGCCGCCGATGATCAGCACATCCACAAAATGATGGGCCAACTGCTTGGGATGAAAAGCAGACAGGTAGCGAGGAATCGTGTGGGTCGGGGCGGTCATGGTGCGGGATTCACTCGTCGGCGAAGGCGTCCCTGCGAAAAGCGTCGAACTGCTCCTGATACTCCTGCGGGGGCCGTGCGCGGCCCGACTGTTGCAGCCCTTCTGCCTTGTCGATTTTCGGGCGGCCGCTACGCAGTTCTGCAGCGGGACGGCGGAGGCCGAGGCTGCGGAGGGTATCGTCTAACTCTTGCCGCGCCGCTCGACCCTCTTCGCCAGCCGATTTGGCCCGGGCCCGCAAATCGCCGTAGCGGCGGACAAAGTCCGCAAATTGCTGGTCGCTCCAGCCAAACCGCTCTTTCAATTCCTGGTCGACGCCGCCTCGATCCAACTGCTCTTGCAGGTAATCCAAGACCAGTTCGGTCTGCTGTCGAGCGTACTGGAGGTTGGCGTCGTCCGCGCCGGGTTCCTGCCGTGGCGTCTCCGCCCCAGCGGCACCAGGCGTTCGATCTTGACCTGCGAAGTTTCCTCCCCCCCTGGCATCACCGGCCGGCCCCTCGCCGGGCTGGGCCGGGCTCGGCTGACCCGCTCCCTGCGGCTGGCCGGGCGTGGCCCCCGGCTGACCGTCGCCAGGCGGTTTGGCCCCCGGCTGGCCGGCCGCCGACGATCCGCCCGACCGACCACCGGATCCTTTGCACGCCGAGCAGGCACCGCCGGCCCGCTGGCACGCCGGACACGACGGGTCGCCAGGCTGGCCGGTGGGACGGTCGGCGGGCACTTTGTCGCCGGCGCGGGCCCCCGTTTCGCCAGGGCCCGATTCCGACGACGCCTGGTCGCCGCTGTCGGCCGGGGTCTGCTGGCCGGCCGCACCTTCGCCCTCTTTTGCCGCCCGCTGCCCCCCCCCTTCGTCCCCCTGGCCCGCTCGGGAACCCTCTTCGCCAGGGGCCGAATCGGACTGCTGGCGGCTGACGCTGCTGTCGGCCGGTTCCTGGTCCGCTTTCGACTGCCCGGCGGTCCCCCCTTTGTCACGCGGTCGGTTCTCCCCCTCAGGAACAGCCGGTGGCTGCTGACCCTGGTTGCCGCGACCACCGCCGGGGACCTGGTCGGGACGACTGTCTGCCGAGCTTGGCTGGTCAGAGCCGCCGGAGGGTTGCCGGGAGTCTGTCTCGGTGGAGGGCTGAGCTTGAGACGCCTCGGCTCCCGATTCTCCTGCCTGGTCGCTCGACGGCCCCCCTGGCGGATCGCCTCCAGTCGGCCCGCCAGCCGGCGGGTCGCCGTCAGCGGGTGCCTGGGGCTCCGAACGGCCTGGGGAATCGGCAGCGGGACCGTCCGGCGTCGTCTGACCGGCGGGGTCACCTCCCCGCGGCTGACCTTCGCGCGGATCGGCCTCCGCCAGCTGATCCGCCTGCTTTTGACGGATGTACTCTAAAGCCTTTTCGAAGGCCTCGCCCGGGTTATCGATCGGCTGGTCGGTGGGGTCAGACGGGGGCGTGTCTGGCCGCGGCTGGCCAGCGCGGCCGCCTGGGTCCCCGCCACTTTCCGGGCGACCGCTTTGGGTACCCTCCCCTTCTGGACGGTC
>WVZU01000340.1:8519-8743 GCA_011772275.1 Planctomycetales bacterium
TTCCCTCCTGGGGCACCTGCTGCTGCTGTTGATCGGTCGAGCCGGGTTGGGCGGGGGGGGTGTCGGGACTGCCGGCGGGCGCCGAGCTAGCCTCTGGTCGGCCATCCGCCTTGCCCGCTGCTGGCGACGAGCCGCTGTCCGGCTGGTCGCCGGCCGCCGCACCTTCTCCTTGCCCGTCGCCCGCCTGGGCCTGATCGCCTTGGCTGCCGTCGCCGTCTGACTGA
>WVZU01000219.1:0-7416 GCA_011772275.1 Planctomycetales bacterium
GGGGTGTCTTGCAGGCGGTCAATCATGGTCTGTCGACCGGAGCGTTGTTCGCTATCGTGGGGATGATCTACGAGCGTTATCACACGCGGCGGATTGCGGACTTAAGTGGCCTTGCCGCGGAGGTACCTGTGCTGGCGTTCTGCATGGTGTTTTTCACCTTTTCCAGTATCGGGTTACCGGGGATGAACGGTTTTGCCGGCGAGTTCCTGGTGTTGTTGGGGATGTTCCAGCGCGGTTGGCAGACGGCGACGAACGGTGGCGGCTGGCAGCTGATGACGATTGCGGTCCTGGCTGTTTCGGGGGTGGTCCTGGGTGCTTGGTACATGTTGTGGCTGGTCCAGCGGGTCTTCTTTGGGCCGTTGCGGCAGCCGCCAAAAACCGCGGGCGATGCGGCAGGTGTCCGGGATCTCACCTGGCGCGAGTTATTTGCCCTGGCTCCGCTGGCGGTATTTGTCTTGTGGATCGGGATTCAGCCCAAGTTTTTTTTGGATCGGATGGCGCCTTCGCTGGATGGTGTGGTGGCCGCGGCGGAGCGGTCTTGGGAGCGGAATTCGCAGCAGGTAGAGGTGAGCAATCGGGACGACCGCCGACGGTGACGGAGAGGGTTTGATGGTCAGCTACGAGACGATCTTACGATTGATGCCGGAGATACTGTTGGCCATTGCCGCGTGTTGGATTTACGTGGCGGGGGCATTTGACGCCCCGCGTCGGGGCGGAATCTGGTATGCGGTGCTGGGCTTGGGTGTTGCCGGTTGCAGTTTGTTTATTGAGTACGATCAGGCGTTGGCGTTGTGGCAGGAGGGATTGGCCGGCAGGGCGTATGGGCCCGTTTACTTCGACCTGTTCGGCTATGCCCTCCGCTGCCTGGCAATTCTGCTCGGTTTTCTGCTGGTGGCACAGGCGGCGCGTGACGGGGGGATGCGGCCGTCGCCCGAGGTATTGGGATCGATCCTGCTGGTCGTGGCCGGCTTGATGCTGGTCGCTTCGGCGCGGGACCTGATCATCTTGTTCCTGGGTTTCGAGTTAATTTCCATGCCGACCTACCTCTTACTGATTTTGGGCCGGCGGGACGCGGCTTCCGAGGAGGCGACGGTCAAGTATTTCTTTTTAAGCATCCTGGCTTCGGCGTTCTTGCTGTACGGTTTCAGTTTCCTCTACGGATTGGCCGGCTCTCTGCGGCTGGACGCAATCAGCCTCCGCACCGCTCAGCCCGGTGGCGCGTTTTCCCAGGAATTGGCGACCCTGGCCCTGGTGCTGATCGTGGGTGGCCTGGGCTTCAAAATCGCCCTGGTGCCGCTGCATTTTTACGCCCCCGACGTGTATGAGGGGACGACGAATTTGAACGCCGGGTTGTTGTCCGTGATCCCAAAGCTGGCCGGTCTGGCGGCGCTGGTGCGGCTGTTGGCGGCCCTGTTGCCCGCGGTGGCCGGTACGGGTTGGCTGCTGTGCGTGATCCTGGCGATGGTCACGATGACGGTGGGGAATGTGGTTGCGTTGTGGCAGGGGAACATTCGGCGGCTGTTGGCGTATTCCTCGATTGCGCACGCGGGATACATGTTGATCGGGATTGCCGTGTGGCTGGCGGCGCGTGAGTTTGGTGGCGAGGAGCCGCTGATGGTGGCTGCCGGAGAGGCGGGGTTGAGCGCGACGTGGGTGTACATGGTGGTTTACGTATTGGCCACGGTGGGTACTTTTGCGGCCCTGGTTTACCTGGGCAGCGAGGGGCGTCGCTTGGACAAGGTCGCTCAGCTCTCCGAGCTCAGCCGGACCCGCGGCCCCCTGGCGGCGGCGATTGCGGTGTTCATGTTCAGCCTGGCTGGCGTTCCTCCGCTGGCTGGATTTTGGGGTAAGCTGGGCCTGTTTCATGCGGCCCTGGCGGTTGCCACTCCCCCGGCGAAGTTTGCCGGTGTGTCGGTGGGGACGTGGTTTGTGGGGTTGGCGATCGTGGGTGGTTTGAACGCCGCGATCTCCGCAGGATACTATCTGCGGGTCGTGGCCGTGATGTATTTTTCCACGGGGGGGGCTGCGGGGGGGCCTGCTTCTCAATGGCCGCGGGCCCAGGGGGGCGCTGGGGCCGCCTGGGCCACGGCTTTCTGTGCGACGACAGTTCTTGCGGTGGGCTTGTTTCCCGGTCCCCTGGTCCACTGGACGGGCGTGATCAGTCAGCAACCGGCGATCCGTTCGGCAGCGCCGGGTGCCGAGGGCCAGGCGGTGCCGGTCCAATTGGCCCGGACCGCGGAGGAAACGGCCCGCTAAGCTGGATTTCTCGGAAACCTGGTACCAGCGACGGTAAGTCGTTGTCTGGCAAGGAGGAGGACGCAATTTGGCTTTACTTGTATGGGTCACACGTTGAGCCTCAACTTGGGATGTCGGACGAGGCCGAGCGGGGGCTTGGCCGTTGCACAGCAGATGGCTGGTGAGAAATCCGGGCTCAGCCTTTTCGGTCGAGTGGGCGTTGCTGCGGGGGCTTGTTGCCCTGATTCGCGTATGCGAGCCTAAGAGGGTCCTGTTTGAGAAAGCGAGCAAGGGTGATGGCGGACATGCAGAGCACGATCGAGAAGGCGAAAAGCGTACTTGCGGCCGAAAAGGATCCAGAATCTGGACGCGGCTTGGAGGAGATGCATCAGCTGGGCCAGATCAAAATGGAGAACGGCCGGCTGTCTGTCACGATTGGATTAACAACGCATTCGGCCCCGCTGTGGGAGGATATGCGGAGCCGGTTGGTGCGGCGGCTGGCGGCGGAACTTCCGGACGTGAACCAGATCGAGGTGGAGTTGGTCCGGCATGATCGGCCACCGCAGAGACTGGGACAGATTGGCCTGACGGCCAAGAGCGTGATTGCGGTGGGATCGGGGAAGGGGGGGGTTGGCAAAAGTACGATTGCCGCGATTCTGGCGCTGGGGCTAAAGAAAGCGGGTTGCCAGGTGGGGCTGATGGATGCGGATGTCTACGGTCCCAGCATCCCTCATCTGCTGGGCGTCACGGGCCAGCCGGAGGTTGAAGAAAAGCGGATCAAGCCGGTCGAACAGGACGGTCTGAAGGTGATGTCGATCGGTTTCATGGTGCCGGCGGACAAGGCGGTGATCTGGCGCGGGCCGATGCTGCACGGCGCGATCACGAATTTCTTGCGGGACACCGAGTGGGGTCATCTGGACTACCTGATCATTGACATGCCACCGGGGACGGGAGATGTGGCGCTGACCCTTTCCCAGCTCTTGCCGCTCACCGGCGCGGTCGTCGTCTGCACTCCCCAGGATGTTGCGCTGCTGGACGCGGTGAAAGCGATCAACATGTTCCGGCAGTTGAAGATCCCGCTGTTAGGGGTGGTGGAAAACATGAGCTACTTTCAGTGTCCCGGTTGCGGCCAGCGGCACGAAATTTTCGGCAGGGGTGGTGCGCGACGCCGGGCCGAGGAGATGCAGATTCCGTTTTTGGGAGAAGTGCCGATCAACATTCAGATTCGCGTCCACGGCGACGAAGGGAAAACCTGGGAAAATTTCCAGGATGGGGAAACGGCCGAGCCGTTGAATGGGATTTGCTACCGGTTGGTCAAGAGTCTGGCGACGCAGCACGAGGCCGAACCGCCGTTGCCATCCTTGTCGGTGCTTTAAAGTGCGCAAAAAAAGGCCGCAACGAACATCGTCCGCCGCGGCCTTCGATCGTTAACCGGACGGGTTGGCCACCTGGAGGTGGCCCACCCGCTGACACTACTTCTTCCGTTTGGCCTTTTTGCGCTTCTTGGCGGCCTTCTTCTTGGTGGCCTTCTTCTTGGTGGCCTTCTTCTTGGTGGCCTTCTTGCGCTTCTTGGCGGCCTTCTTCTTGGTCGCCTTCTTCTTGGCGGCCTTCTTCTTGGTCGCCTTCTTCTTAGTAGCTTTTCTCTTCTTGGCCACAGTACGTCCTCCGTAAAAAAGGAACGGTGGGATCCATCCCGACGGCGTCAGTCTTGCTGGCCGACCGCCATGCGTCCCACCATGAACCACAGAACCGCCTTGAGCACAAACTGCCGTGGACCTCAGACAAGACGTGCCAGGGACCCGCGACAACAAAGCGGCTCACCCAAAAAACTCCTAACAAAAAAACTCAATAACTAATAACTGATTCACGATGGTTCCTAATCATCAAAATCTGCAATCGTGCGTCAACCCCTTTTTTTAAAAAATCGAACTCGCCCTGCAAAATTTTTTTCACCAGCCTTGCTGCGTGGCCTCCCAAAATTACAAGCGGCAATTTTTGGATTGGCCATTCTGCCTTGCACGGCGCGGTGCGGGTGGGTGGACGTAACGGTCCGATGGCCGCCATGTTCCCGGACCGTGTTGGGGAATGGGTTGAGCCAGAAAAACAGCAGAAAATCGCAAAAAATACGGTTTTTTTACCGGAGGGGACTCGTGGTGCGGGGGGCGAGCGCGCTGTCCAGCGGGTGTTGGAAAAGTTCTTCCAAGTGAAGGGCCACGAGGAGAAAAATAGGACGCGAAAAACTTTTGGCCCCGAGTGCAGGCAGTCAAGAACCAACCTGGAGGCCGCCGCCGGAAAAAATCTGAAAATTTTTATGATTTCAAAAAAAACCGACCGTGGAGCCGTTGGGAAGTGCTGCGGAAGGTTGTGTCCGCCGCCGGGCCCAGCCCCACACATGTTGCAACTGCGGCGGGCGGGTGCGGAGAAAAAACCAGCGCCGCAGGGATCCCCTCGCGGGCGGTGGCAACGGGGCGTCCGGATTCCAGCACGCCAGCGCCGTCCGCCAAACGGCCGGCCCATGCCGGATTTTTACATGGATCGGATCGATGCCGTACCATTGCGGCCGGGGCCGGACCAGCTGGACCGGATGCTGTTCGGCCAGCTCGACCAGCTTCGCGTCCAACTGCCGAGCCAGCTGGCGGATCGTCGATAAATCGTAGCGGCAATTGGGAAAAAACAGCGTGCGAAACAGCAAATATCGCCGGGAAGAGAGCGAATTCAGGTTCTGGAGCGGCAGCCGCGTCATGACGATCTGAGCGCCCGCGTCGGCCAGCTGGGTGAGGCACTGGTCGACCCAGGCGGCGAGCGTTGCGGGCGCGACGCCGTACAGCAGGTCATTGCCAATATCGGTCACCAGGGCCCTGGTCGCCGGGGAGGAGGACGTTCTGAGGGCGCTCCAGATCCCGCAATCCAGGATCCCTGGCAAGCGGCGGCCCAACACGCTGCTGGACAGGCCAAAAGAACGCCCGTGACCCACGGCCGCGAGTATTTCCAGTGGACTGCCGCAGACCAGATGAGCGGTTTCGACAGCGGTCGAAATGCCACGTGTCAGGTTGCTAGCGCCCAACAGCACGACCCGGGTTCGCGGGACCGGTTCTGCCGCCACGCCCCTGGTCACCATTGCGGACCACCCATGCCGGGTCCGCCCCGTGAATACATCTGCAGCATGGCGTAACTGGTGTAAGCCATGTAACCGAAAAACAGGGCCATAAACAGGCTCTGCAACGTGAGGGCACCAAAGATCGCCAGCCCGGCACCGGTCAAGACCGAAAGCCACAGCGATTGCTTCATGCCCTCCTGCGGGTTGCTTTGCAGGAACATTTCACGAGCAATCTGGCCGCCGTCCAGCGGGTAGACCGGCAGTAGATTCACCAGGCCCCAAAAGATGTTGATGTACAACAGGTCGCTGACCAGCAGGTCCAGGTTATTGGCCTCCTGGCCGCCGAAGTAATCAAAGAACACCCAGTAAGGCAGAAGATTCGCTCGTTCAATCGAAACGGCGTGTCCCGAGGCATGCACGATGGCCATGACCAGGGCAATGAACAAAAAGCCGGCGCCGGGGCCCGCGGCGGCAATCACAATCCGGCTGCGGGCGTCCTGTTGGGTGGGGTGATAGCTGGCCAGCCCCCCAAAGCCGTACAACGTCACCCAGGGCTGCCAGCCATAGGACCTGGCCGTGAGGGCATGGCCCATTTCATGGACCAGGATCGATACGAAAACAGCGATCACCCAGATGATGAGCTGGACGGGTCGCTCGTTGTTGCCGGTGAGTCCCAGCAGGACGGCGACCACCCAGAAGAAGGGGTGGACCCGGACGGGGATTCCCAGAATCCGGAAGTGAAGATCACCCTGTGATGGAGGGGGTTCGCCGATCAGCACGATGCACCTTTGCCCGCCAAACGACTGCGGTTCGCCTTATTTTTCCCAATTTTAGCCGGCTTCGGCGGCGCCGGCCATGGCCAGTCTTGCTCGGCCGCGGGGCGGGCTGGCCTGGGGAGGGAAATGCGGACGCGGGATCTTGGTGGGGCGTTGGGACAGTTGGTCGAGGATGTACCCGGCCGCCGTCCGGGACGCGCCCCCATGAGCCACCTTGGCTTTGATCGTCCTGAGCCGCTGGATACGCTGCTGGTACGCTTCGGCATCGGTCAGCCATTCGACCAGGTACCGGGCCAGCCACTCGGACTTGTCCTGGCACGTGGGAAATTCTGGAAAAACGGCCTGTTCTGCCTGGGCCGATTCGGGGTCGAACGGGCGTGGCCGCGAGGAGAACGGTTCATCGGCCAGCATGTTGACCAGCGTGATGTATTTGACCCTCAGCTGCAACATTCGCTGGCACAGCCGCACAAACAGGTAAAAACCGCGGCTCACGCGGTAGTGGATAACGGTCGGTTTTTCGTGGTACAGCAGTTCCAGCGAGACCGACCCGGAGCAGGCCATGCAGCTGTGTGCCAGATGAATCAGTTCAGGGGTTCTGCCGTGGTGCACTTCCACCGGCAGTTCCGCCTTGGTGGCGACCATGCGACGGGCCATAACCGCCTGTCGTTGGCTGAAGCTGGCCACGGCAAAACGGACCTCGGGGCACGCCGCCTGAACGTGCTGAGCGGCTTTCAAGAAAGAAGGCAGGTTCTTGACCACTTCCTGGGTCCGCGAACCGGGTAAAATGGTGATCAGCGGTCCCTGCTGTTGGCGTTGCCGCTGGATGAAGGAGGTGTCCAGCGACCTTTGCTGCATTTCGTCGAAATAGGGATGGCCGACAAACGTCGCCTGGCAACCACGCTGCCGGTACCATGGTGGTTCAAAGGGCAGTTTGCACAGCACGTGGTCAACCAGCCGCCGCATTTTTCGCACTCGCCAGCCGGCCCAGGCCCACATCTGCGGGGTGCCGTAATAGAAGACCGGGATGCCGTGCGTCTTGGCTCGCCGAGCGATCCACCAGTTCATGCCGGGGTAGTCGATCAGTACGACTGCATCCGGACGCTGGTGCCGGAAGTAGCGGTCTGCCTGACTGACCAGGTCCCAGAAGCGGTGCAGGTTCAGCAGCACGCGGGCCAGCCACATGACGGCCAGTTGCGTGAGGTCTGCGTGCAGTTGGCAGCCGGCCGCGGCCATCCGCGGCCCGCCATAGCCGACCGCCTCCAGGCCAGGCTGCTGCCGGCGCAATTGCCGGATCAAGTTCGCCCCGTG
>WVZU01000219.1:7439-9283 GCA_011772275.1 Planctomycetales bacterium
GAGGATGCAAAGTTTTGTCCTGTCCTGGTCAGGATGTCTGCGGCGACAGCCTGTCCGGCCGCGGGGCACCTTTCTGCCCCGACTATCCCAGATTTGCAGCGGGGCACAAAGTGCAATTGGACAAGGCAAGGGGTTCGCCGGGCAACCGAAGGGGGGGCTGGGGAGAGGCGGCCTGAGCCACGGCCTGGTTACGCCAGGATCCCCGCGTTCTCTTGGTGCCGCGACGGACGCGAGGGGGTCTCAGCGCCTCGCGCCTGGGCCGAGGCCTGAAGCTCAGGCGGGGGGCCTCGTCGCGAAAACCGGCCGGCTGCTTGCCGTTTCCGCGAAGAAGATCGGCGGGGATGTTTGCCGTCAAACCGGCCAGCTGGCCTGTCACCGCGCCAGCAGGAGTTCCAGGTAGCTGCGCCGTTCGCTCTGCTGCAGCTGGAGCTGCTGGGCCAGCGACTGGATGCAGTCACGGGCGGCTGCCACCTTTTCGGCGGGAGCGGCTACTTCCAGTTCGGCGTAGGAGCCCAGTCCCTCCACGTCGTCGATGGCGGTCTCGACCTGCCATCCGTTCCAATCGATGCGGCCAGAGCGACGGCTTTTTTTGACCTGGGCGATGGCCTGAAAGCCGAGGGCGTCCAGCAACTCCCGCCATTGTGCTGCGGTGCCGGCACCGGGCGGCAGAGGCAGTTCGATTTCGCGGCGGGTCTTGGTGTGCGGGTCGATCTTGGGGCCCTTATAGGTCACAAAGTTCGCCTCGCCCACTCGTCGAATTCGCAGGGCCTCGTCGGTGAAGGCGAAATCACGAGCGGGATGGGCGAAATATTCGTCGACTTGGTAGACGGGGTCGTCGACGTGACCCCCTAGCTTCTTGAGCCCGGCGATCAGGGGCTCGGGCAGGGGGACCGCGAATTTTTGTNNACCGCGAATTTTTGTTCGACCTCAAAGATCACGAATCGGGAGGCGCTTGCAGAAAATCGTCGACCTCCTTCGGCTCATCCGCCGCCGGCTGGTCAATCTGGTCGAGGTTCAGGGGGCCGATTTTGTCGAGCACTTCCTTGGGGAACGTCTTCGGTATGTCGAGCTCGGCATTTGCTTCCTCGGCTTGCGCCTGCTTATTCTTGATCCGCTCAAGGCTGGCGTTCAGCCGGCCCATAATTCCGCCGCTCTCATCTTCTTGCAACAGCTGGTCCAGATCGGCCGCTTCGATCTCTGTGCTTGTCTTGGCCCCATTTTCCTTCAACAGCTGGCTGATCGATTGGTTGACGCTCATGTCGTTGGTGAGCGACGAAAGGCGTTCCGGTTCGGTTTCCTTGGCTTGCAGTTGTTCCAGGAAATTGCCTTTGCTGGTGGCCAGATCGAGCGGCGTCATGCCGTGGGCATTTTTGGTATTTACCTGGGCGTTGTGCTGGATCAGCAGTTGAGCGACTTCGAGGTGGTTGCCGGTGATAGCCATGTGCAACGCCGTTCGGCCGGGCCTTGTTTGCACCTCGCCGTCCGGTCCTTGACTGGAATAGGTGCTCATCAAGTTGACGTCAGCCCGCCGCTTGATCAAGGCTTCGGCCACTTCTACAAATCCGAGTGACGCCGCAAGGTGCAGCGGTGGCAGTTTGCCCTCCTGAGCAACGTTGGGATCGGCCCCGTTCTGCAGGGCTTCGATTACCCCTTCCACCTGATTTTCTTCGATGGCTCGCAGAAGCGGGTCGCCCATCTGAGCCGCCTTGCGCTCGATTTCGGGCGGGATGCCGTCCTCCTCGGCGCAGCCGGCAAGGGACAGCAGAGCAGCGAGGAAGAGTAGAAAGCGGGGCATGGGCTGGACCACCATCAGGTGGGACAAGCAGGGTTGGCGATTTGTCCAA
>WVZU01000105.1 GCA_011772275.1 Planctomycetales bacterium
ATGAAACCGGAAAGGCTCGCGCGTGCGACAACTACCAGTTGCTGTAATCGACTAAGGTATCACGCAAAGTGCAAAATGCACCCGAAGGGGTTCGGCGGGGGTTCAACCCTCACAGCGGAGGATGGGATAGGTGTCACCGGGCCGCAACGACAAGCCATATTCGCCGTAGCGGGCCAGCCCGTATTTCGAATTTGGCTCCAGCAAGACGGCCAGGCAGGAGCCGCCTCGTTGATCGGTCCCGTAGCAGGTATAGCCTGCCAGGCTGCCCCGGAAAGATCGCGTGGCCAGGCTCACCTGCCGGGCTGCCCGATCGGGACGTCGACTCAAGACGCAATTTTCGATCATGTATTGCTGGACAAGTCGCGGTGGGCGGTGCCCGGGCGCCGAAGCTACAGATCCGCTCTGGAATCCGTGTGCTGCCAGCAGCTGATTCAGGCCCGCCAGGGCTGTCGGCACGGCGTAGGCGTCTGGCAAGCGGGCGTATTGAGTGGCCCGTAAGGTCGGCGTGTAGCGGCCCGGCAATTCCACCTCCTTCGGCTGCCCGCTGTCGACTTGTTCCAGCAGCAGGCGGGCTGGGGCGTCCGCGGGCTGGTAACGGCAACCCACAGCGACCCTGGGGTGGTCCGCCAGTGTTGTCGGCCGGGCAGCCAGGCCGGTCCCGTTGGCGGCCGCCCAGTCGACGATGTGCTGCAGGGTACGGACCAGGGCCTGCCGGGTGCGGCGGCGGGCAGACGAAGACGCCGCTCGCCGTGGCTGCTTGCCTTCGACCAGGATCACGGGAATTCCGTAGCGGAGGGCGAATTGATTTCGCGCATCCACGACGTCGGCCGTGCTGTGCCGCACTCGGCCCGACCTGCGAACCAGCAAATAGCGGTCTGCCAGGAATCCCTCTTCCCGCAGCTGGTCCATCACGCGGTGCATCCCTTCGTTCAACTTCCCCCGTCTCATGCTGGCCGGCAACGCCGGGTTGTTCGGCAGATCCAGGAAAACATCGTGACAATAGGCCCATCCCCGCTGCAAGAGGTGCTTGCGGCGGGAGGGATAGGTGTGCACATCGACGATCAAATCGGGCCGCCAACGGCGGACCAGCTGGTGCAGGAGGCGCGTTTCGACCGCGTGCAACCTCTGGTGGTCGCGATTCAAATCGATACCGGCCGCATTCCGGCGAGTTCGAGCGGCGTGCCCGTCCGGATTCAAATCGGCGATCGCTGCCAGTTGCACGCCGATTGTCCTGTTGGTGGCGCGGACCGTCTGCAAAAAACGGTTCACCGCCCCCCTCGCCAACGACTCGTCGCCGTGCTGTCCGCCCACCAGCAAGACCCGCGGGCCACAGTCGTCCGCACCACCGCGGTGGATGGTGATCGCCCGGCCTTGTGTCGAGCTACCGACGACTTCCCCGTGGTCGAGCTTGCTGGCCGAGGCGAATGGATCAAGCGACGCCGACATGGGCGAACTCTTTGGGAGAAAACAGATCGCGGTACACGCTTGAACTGGCAAGCAGCTCTTCGTGATCCCCGATATCCGCCACGCGACCCTCCTGCATGACAACGATCTGATCGGCGAGGCAGGCGGCCAGGGGACGGTGAGCAACCACGATGATTGTCATTTCGCGCCGCAGCCTGAGCAGTTTGCGAACCAGCGCCATTTCGCTCTCGTTGTCCAAGGCGCTGGTGGGTTCGTCCAACAAGAGGATCTGGGGGGAGTTGAGCAAAGCCCGTGCGATCGCCAGTCGTTGGATCTGGCCACCCGACAGGCGGTCGCCCGCCACACCGATCCGAGTCTCGAATCCCTTCTCGAGGCGGCTGATGAATAGCAGGGCGCCAGCGGCCACGCAGGCGCGTTCGATTTCTTCCGAAGTCGCTTCGGGCCGGCCCAGCCGGATATTATCCAGAATCGTGCCGCTGAAGACGATCGGTTCCTGGGTGACCAGGGCAATTTGGCTACGGACAGAATCCAACGTGGCACCCGGCAGGGGTTGGCCATCCACCAGCACTGCCCCTTGCTGGACGTCGTACAACCTGGGGATCAGCCGCAGGAGAGAACTTTTCCCTGATCCGCTCTTGCCGACAATGGCGGTAAGGGATCTGGCGGGAAAACAGAGGTTGATCTGTTTCAGGATCTGCACCTCGCCGGCTGCGAAATCGACATCGCGAAATTCGATGCGACCGCTTTCGATCTGCAACGGCTTGGCGTTTTTTGTATCCGCAATGGCCGGTTCCACCTGCAAAAGTTGAGCGATCCGGTCGAGACTGACCAGCCCCTGGCGATAGGTGCTGACAATCGTGCTGAACTGGCGGAAGGGTTGATACGCGAAGGCTGCAAAGCCGGCAAAGGCGACCAGTTCCCCCAGCGTCATCTGCTGGTGGTGCACGCGTAATGCCCCCAGCCCCCAGACGAGGGCCACCCCCACGCTGGTCATCAGCCAGACGTTGGCGCTCAACAACGCCGTGAACTGGTTGGCGTGCAGTTCGTCTTTTTCTAGCTGTTCCGCACACGGTTGAATGGCGTCGACGGCGGATGTATTTGCGTCGATCGATTTGATGGTTTCGATACCGTCCAGTGTTTCCTTGACCACGTTGGTCAATTGAGACTGCGAGGTCCGCCGCCGGTCGGCGGCGCGGTGCAACCGCTTTTGCAGATAGCGCTGGGTCAGCCATTGCGGCAGCAGCACGCTGAGTGCGACCAGTGCCAGCAGCCAGTCCAGCACCAACAGCATGACGATTGGGTAGCCCAACCTCAGCACATTGGCCGTGGCCTGAATAACCACCCGGTCGAGAAACCGTCGCATGCCACGTGTATCGGTCAGGGTGCGTTCCAGCAGTTCCGCCGCGCCGTACTGGCGGTGTTGATCGATCGACAATCGCGACGTGTGTTGAATAATACGCCGCCGCAGGTCGAAGACAAAATTGCGGCTCAGCCGCGCAGCGGACATCAGCCGCGCGTAGGAACTGATGGCGTACAAGATGGCGACAACCAGCAGACCCCCAACCGCCGCCACGATCACCGTGGAAACGTCGGGAGCGACGTCCGTCAGCCCAAAAATGGCAACGTCGTTCCCGCTCAATCCGTCCACCACGGCCCCCGTAATCACGGGCACCTGCATGGGGACCAGGATATACAATCCCCACCAGAAAAGCGCCGAAGCGAACGACCGCTTATGATGTCGCAAGTAGTCGCAGACCACTTCTGCGCTGGGAGACCATGTCATGATGTCGCCAAGTGACAGTGCCGCGTCACCAAGTGGGCCAATTCAGCGGCGTCCCCGACCGACGATGCGATCGGCAGGTCACTTTGTTGGCTAAATTCTCGCATGAACAACGGCGAATTGCTGATGATCCCCGACACGGCAATCACATCCAAACCGTGTCGCCGGATCTGGTCGGCTCCAAACAATGCCGATGACGAACAGGGTGCGGCCAGCACCACACCCCGGACGTGGCGCCGCACACGCGGGTCGGACAGCAATAAAGCGGTCTCGCGCTGCAACACGCCGTCGGCAATTTCCATCACCACCACATCCGGCCGCACCTGCTGGCTGTCCGCCAACATGGCGTGGTACAAGTTCACCAAATCTTCCCCTTCGCAGAGGTATGTCGAGGGGAATCCGTAGTCGCTGAAATCGCGGGTGTCATGAGCGCCAGCTGCCTGCAGCTCAAACAGATCGCGATGGCAGACGCTGCCGGTCAGCTTGCAGGCCGCCACCCGCAGGTTGCAGCGTACAAGTGCCTTGACCAGCTTGGCCGCCGTCGTCGTCTTGCCGCTGTTCATGCCCGTGCCAACAGCCAGGACCACGTTGGTGGAAAAGTCCGAAGACAACACGGTCTGCTGACGATGGCTCAAAAGATTAATCCGGCGGCCACCCCGGATGGCCAGATAACCCAGCATCCGCACTTCTGTCGGCGCTTGCGTTTTCTGATTGCGGTTGATCACCGTGCCGATCATCCCGGCGGAAGTCAGCAAGTGCAACGGCTCGCTCGTTTCCACCCTCGCTTCGAAGGCATCCGTCGCGTAGCGGTGGCCAAAAATTCCCACCAAACGATCGCCCTGGTAAATCCGCAGCCGCTGATGATCCCGCGTCACGATGCGCGTGTGGTTCCTGACCGCCGTGACCTCCACCAGAGCCACGTCCCCTACCACGGGATCCAGGGTGTCGTGCGAATCCAGTACGTAAGGCGCCTCCATCTCGACCGCTCGACAAGCCCACCCCCATTTCGTATCGCGGTCGGCTTGGAATCGAGGGGCCAAATCGACGGCCAGGTTGGTCGCAGGCAGGTTAAATCGCGCGGCTTGGCGCGCAGCGGCTTCGATCGATGTGGCGGGCAGCGTCATCTTATTAAGGCCTCCCTACAGATTGAGGGAATGATCAGGGATGCCTGCCGGATCGCATCGGCACACATACCGCAAATCCATTTCGGTACACAGAAGAGATAGCAGATGAGAGATGTATTTCCGAGCGTCGCGCCCTGCTTTGCGGCAACTTCAGCCCGTGCACACCCCGCCGGCACGGTCCCTCGAGACGCTACCGGCATGGCGGTACATTAACGCATCTAGCAGTCTCAATCCAGGCCAATTCCCCCCTCTCGTTCACTCCATTTAAAACGACTTAAATTAACAAGCTGCCGACAATCGTTCAAGCAGCTCTTACCCAAGATTTTGGTTATAATCGGAGATTCCCCGCTGGCCGGCAGCGTCTGACTGC
>WVZU01000106.1:0-237 GCA_011772275.1 Planctomycetales bacterium
GGGGGCTGGGGGCGATAGGGAATATTCCTAGCCCGGTTATTTCACCCCGTTTCGTCGCAAGGTGGCGGAATCTTACTGGTCGTCGTGCGGCAGGAGGATCTGTATTTCGCACCGCAGCCGATCCAGCTCGGAAAAGCACTGAGGTTTGCCAAATGTCTGCGGTGTTGATCCCGCCGAACGAGGGTTCCAGAGCAGAGTGTGGACCGTGCCAATCCGTTCAGCCGCTTCCTGGGTCCA
>WVZU01000106.1:341-542 GCA_011772275.1 Planctomycetales bacterium
CACTCCGGTTGGTATTAGCCCCGGCATTTATGCCGGGGTGATGATGATTCACCACCCCACCGTTGAGGCCCGTTTACGGGCCTTCTGATCGTTGCGGCTTCAGCCCTGGCGATCACGCTTCATGCTGCTTGATTTCGTGCTGTTCTTCCCCGAGTCATCCCGGGCTAAAGCCAGACAGCCGGAAGCCCCGTAAACGGCGCT
>WVZU01000106.1:603-14317 GCA_011772275.1 Planctomycetales bacterium
GTGTGCGACAACGACCAGTTGCTGCAATCGGCTAAGGGGTTACGCAAAGTGCAAAATGCACCACCAACAAAAATCGCCGCGGGAACGGATCGGGCACTGGGGCGCGATCGGGACCTTGCCTTGGTAAAAGGGGTGCCGGCGGAGGGCCGTTTCGGCCGGCAACCGGGCCTGGACCAGGTATTCCTCCCGGGTGGCCATGTGGCACGATGCCCCGCGTGGGGGGCTGCCCGGTTCCTGTTTAGCCGACCAGTACGACGGGGTGGGTCAGTTTGTCGACCAGGGCACCGATCGTTGTTTCATCGAGCAGTCGGCAGTCGCGATTGATGACCAGGGCCTTTCCTTCCCATTGTCGAGCGACCTGGATGAGGGCTTGGGCGTCCATGATGGGAAGCTGGTGGACGGTACCGCTCAGGGCATGTTGGTCGAGCCAGCTTTTCAGGTGGCGCGAGATTGCCTGGTGCTGTTCGGCATTTTCCGCCAGGATCAAAATGATCAGTGGTCCTCCCAGCCGCCGCACGAGGGTGGCGGCGGTTTGCAGGGCGCCAGTGCCGGAGGGAGAGTCATCAAATGCGACGACGATGGGTGCCGATTCGGGACGGCGTGGGCGGCGTGTCGAGCGGCCTTCGCGGGTGAGGACGAGCAGGTCGGTACGGGAGGCGACCTGGAGGGTGGATTGGACCAGTTCGCCGCGGGCGACTTGAAAAGACCACTGCACGCTTAACTCTTCCGCCTTCGTCGCCACGGCCTGGCGAATTTCCGCCGCCTTCAGCCGCAGTGCCCGTTCCATGGCGGCCACATCGAGGGGGCGGATGGCAGCGGAGGCCTCGTCCACTTCGCGGGTAAAGGGCAGGTCCGCCAGTCGCAACAGGTTGATGTCTTCGACAAACAGGCCCTGCAGTTCGCCGCGCATGTCGGCTGCCAGGCTGGCGGCGGCGTTGATGGCGGCCTGGGTCAGCGGGGAGGCATCCAGGGCCACCAGGATCCGAACGGCCGGATTGTCTTCGGGTGGGTCAGTCATTCGCCTTCTCGTCGCTGGGCCCCTGCGCATACTGTTGCCGCAGCTTGGTCAGTTCGCGCAAGCGTTGCATTACTTGGTAGTTGACCGTGCCTTCGGGATATTCCCCTTGCGGGTCGGGCGTCCCGGCCGCCACCCCGCTGAGCAACGTGATCGCCTCGTCCACCGTCTCGACGGGAAAGACGCGAAATTTGCCCTCCGCGGCGGCCTGGATCACGTCGTGCCGCAGCATCAGGTGCCGCACATTGGCGCGGGGAATGAGGACCGCCTGTTGTCCGTTCAGCCCCCGTTGCTGGCAGACATCGAAAAATCCCTCGATCTTTTCGTTGACTCCCCCGATGGCCTGCACCTGGCCATGCTGGTTGACCGAGCCGGTAACGGCCATTGACTGTTTGAGCGGCAGGTTGGCCAGTGCCGACAGCAGGGCGCACAGTTCTGCGACCGAGGCGCTATCGCCCTCGATCATCCCGTACGACTGCTCGAACACCAGGTTGGCCGTCAAGGAGAGGGGTTGGTTCTGGGCATACCGCGAGGCCATGAAGGACGAGAGAATGAACACGCCCTTGGAATGGATCGCTCCGCCCAGTTCCACTTCGCGTTCCACGTCGATCACCTCTCCTTTGCCCAGCCGAGCGGTGGCGGTGATTCGCGAGGGTCGTCCGAAGCGGAAGCCGCCCAGGTCGAGGACAGAGAGGCCGTTCACCTGTCCGACCTGTTCCCCATCGGTATCGATGAGGAAGGTACCCAGCTGGATTTCTTCCTGAACGCGTTCTCGCAGCCGGTCGGACCGGTAGTCCTGCTGGTCGATCGCCCGCTGGACATGCTCGGCCGCAATCAGCTCCGCGCCGGCATCGCCGGCCCAGTGGTCTGCCTCACACAGCAGTTCGGCAATCGTGCGCATGTGGGTGGAGAGTTTTTCGGAATCTTCGGCCACGCGAGCGCTGTACTCCAGGACACGGGCGACGGCCGACCGGTCGGCGGGCCGCAGTTTTTCTCGCCGCGCGAGGCTGGCGATAAATTGGGCGTACAGCCGGCAGCATTCCGCACTACGATCCATCCGCTCGTCAAAGTCCGCCGCCACCTTGAACAGTTCAGAAAACTCAGGATCGTACTCGTACAGCAGGTAGTACAAGAGCCGATCGCCCAGCACGACCACCTTGACATCCAGCGGCATGGGTTCAGGTTCCAGCGTGTCGCTGCTAATCAGGCTCAAGCTTTCCCCCAGCGACTCGATTTTGATCTCTTTAGCGACCAGGCATCGCTTGAGCGCTTCCCAGGCGAAGGGTTGCCGCAACAGTTTCAGCATGTCCAGCACCAGGTAGCCGCCGTTCGCGCGATGCAGCGCGCCGGGCTTGATCAGCGTAAAGTCGGTGACGAGGGAGCCCATGTGCGAGCGGTGGTCGATCCTGCCCACCAGGTTCTGGAAGCTGGGATGGTGCTCTTCCACCACCGGCCCTCCCTGGGTCTGCCGGTTATCGACCAGCAGGTTGACCTGGTAGCGATGCAGCGAGGGCCGTTCGGCGGCTGGAATCCCCAAGATCTCCATGGGGCCTTCCTCGCGGCGATGAAACTCCTCCGCGTGCTCAATCACATCCCGCTCAACCGCCTCAAAGTACTCTGCCAACTGGGGCAGATCCGTGTTTTTTTCCTTGAGCAATTTCAGCGAGTGGCCGATGGCCAGGCGAGTGACTTCCCGCTTGAGATTCTTAATCTTTTCGGTCACCTCTTTCCGCCACTGCGGCAGCTGGGAGAGCAGGGCTTGGATTTCATTCTCCAGCGAGGCGACCGCCTGCTGGATCCGCTCCTGTTCTGGCTTTGGCAATTTTTCAAATTCATCGGGACCCAGGACTTCGCCTTCGTGCAAAGGTGCCAGCGCAAAGCCGCCGGGGGTACGGATCAGTTGAATCTCCTGCCCGGCAGCTTTTTCCGACACCTCCGCAAATTCCTGCTCCCGACGCTCGACAAATTCCTGCTGCAGCGCTTGCACGCGCCCCCGAAACTCGTCGCTCTCCAGCGCCGCGGGAATTGCGGAACGCAGGTCTTCGATCAGGTCGTCCATTTCCTGGCGAAATTGATATCCGCGGCCGGTGGGCAGCTGCAAGATCCGGGGCCGATGCGGCTGCTCGAAATTGTGCACGTAACACCAATCGACCGGCGGCTCTTCGGCGGCCGCCTTTCTTTTGGCAAACTCTTCGACCAGGCTGCGCTTGCCCAGCCCCGTGGGGCCGAGGGCATAGATATTGAAGCCCTTTTTGCGGATCTCCAGGCCAAAGTTGATCGCGGTGGTGGCTCGTGCCTGGCCCAGGATGGCGCGTAAGTCCTCCAGTTCCCTAGTCGTTTGAAATTCAAACTGCTGCGGGTCGCACCGCCAGCAGAGTGCCTGGGCGTCCAGCGCTTGTGGCTCGCTCATAAGATCTACCGCGACTACAATGTGACAAACGTGCCGGGTGGCCGTCGCCGTTCGGCCGACTGCACCTCCATCTTACCCGGCATCGCACCGCCGCGACAGCAGCGGTGCGCGGCGTCAGCAACGAAAGGGAAGCAGCATGACCCGTCCCCCCTACGAAGCTCCGGAATTCCTGGAAGTGGCGACTGCCCAGCACACCACCTACGTCCCTTTTCAGGAGGCGATCTCCAATCCCGACATTGCCGCGCACGTCACCGCCACGGCGCTGAGCGAGGCTGACCAATGGTTGCAGCGCTATGCCGCCTTCTTCGATCGGATCGGCGGGCGGGAGGGGATGGAGATTGTGCAAGCGATCGAAGGGGTCAAACGGAAACTGGGCGGACACTGGCCCGGACAGGCCACCCTGCCTGGCGACGATGCAGGGCTGCTGCCGGCCGACGAGGACGGCTGACCCGGGGGGCGCGATCTGCCGCAACGGGATCTGCCAGGCCGCCCGGCGAGGTGGTCCCGCGGTCGGGCCGCGGGAGCCGCAGGCCGTCGGGTCACTCGACCGCCGGCGCCAGCGCTTGAATATCCGCCATCATGGCGGCGGCGGACGCCGCCCGTTGGCTGAGCCCCGGATAGCGGCGGGCCGCGGCGGCCCGCCAGTCTTTGGTCGCCAGCACCGGCCCGAACGTGTACACAACTTCATCCAGGCGGGGCGTTTCGTGGGTCAGCTGCCAGTCGTGCGAGACCGGCAGGGTGCAACCCCGGATATGGCCCAGCAGCAGATGCTGAAACGACTTGACGTACGTGTCGGTCTCCTCAATCGCACAAGCCGTCTTTTCGTCTCCCGGTCGGATCCTGGTGCCGGAAGGAAACAAGCCGAAAATCCAACCGGCGTGCCGCAGGTTTACGATGGCGCGTTGGGCCGCCATATTCAGAAGGTGCGCATCGTGCAGCTCCTGCGGCGTGTGATCGTCGGTCAACCAGGAGCGGGGCGTGACGAAGACCCGGTGAAAACACTCGACCATCACCCGCGTGGCGAGACTGTCCTCAGTCAGCTTGCGGCCGGCCACCCAGATGATCCGCTGAAAAACCCCTTCCTGCCCCTGGTCGGCCAGGAGGGTGTACAGCGTGGGCACGTCCAGGTTGCTGCGATGCAGCAGACACAGCAAACACGACTCCCCCACCGCCGCTCGCCGGTGCAGCTCCTCCAGATGCGAGACCCCTTCAATACGGCTGCCGGGTAGCAGGAGGCGTCGAGCGATCAGGCCAAACCGTTGCAGATTCGCCTGGTGGCTGGACTGCACCACGGTCTCGGGGGACACCGGCGTGGTGTCCGCCGACACGGCATGCTGCATTTCTGCCAGGATCTTGGCAAACACGGCCGCCATGTCGCCCCGGGGCAGCGGCGTTCGGTTTTCCTCGTACATGGGGGACCCCAGGTCAACAGGAAGCCGCGCCAAGCATCGAGGAGGCTGGTGTTGGGGAAACCCCACCTCGGCGACCTCCGCCGCCTCACCGCCCGCCTGATTGGATCGGCCAGGCCCCGGAGTGCATCCCTGCGGGGGGAACCGCAGCGGCCGCTTTACCCGACCGATTGGCCAGTTCAATCACCCCCCGCAACCGTCAGGTAGGGGGGATATTCGGTCGGGTCGTACGGACGAAGCTTGTAGCGCGACTGCAGGAAGGCGACCAGGTCGATCAGCTGAGCGACGGTCATGACGTCATTGTAGTTGGTCATCAGCGATTTCCCCTCTTGGGAAATCTCCTCCTCGGCGTAACCTCTCGCCAATTTGTGGGACGGGTTGATGATGGAAGTCACCAGTTGGCCGTAAGTCTGAATGCGAGAAACTTCCCCACCGATGGCCACCAGCCGCTGGGGCTCCTCGCTGCGCTCCGGCAGGTCGACGCCGGCCACGTCGTGGCAGGCATAGCACTGCAGGGCGACGAAGGCTTCCTGCCCTCGCTGGCGATCACCTTCGGGCAGAGTGAAACCGCGTCCGGACTTCGGTCCCGTATCGCAACCGGCCGCCAATCCCAGGACGAGAACCATCAAGCCAGTCCAACGCCTACTCATCTTCGGGCCCTCCTTTTTCTTGCTTGTTCTTGGCGGCGGCCTGGCCCCTTTGCCAGGACCGCCAGCATTCGATTTTACCGTTCAGGCAGCTGGCTGCGTGTCTTGTATCCGGGTCGAGCGGCGGGGCCCAGCCTTCACTTCAGGTCGTGATGACGCGCACAGCGGCCTCCCCCGCCCGGGGGAAATTTGTCGGGGGGGATTTCTCGTCTCGTCCAAGGGGCCAATGGTCGCCGCCTGCGGCACGGACCCGACCGGGCAGGCAGGCTGTTGACTTGGTGTTCCAGGCCAGGACAATCACCTAACTGTCGCCCCGGCGGCCCTGTCATCCTTCTTCCTGTTATACCCGCCGCGGAGGGAAAGGTTAAACAGGGCGGTCCGATTTGCGGGCAGGGGCCCCCGGACCGGTCCGCGGCGGTAGGTTCCAGGCCGTGCCGCCCGCGTGTCGGCGGGTCCGGGCGGCGACCGCCTCCTGCGCGGCGGTCCCTGCCGGGCAGAGGGTCGGCCGTCGTCGTGGCGGCCCGTGCTGATCGCCTGCCGCCGTCCGCCAGCCATCGCGTCCCGCGAAAATTCGATGCCAGCGCCTCCTGCCCGCGACCATTTTGATTACGCCATCGTCGGCATGGGGATCGGCGGGCTGACGCTGGGCGCGTTGCTGGCCCAGGCCGACAAGCGGGTGATCATTTTCGAGCAGCACGAGGTACCGGGCGGGTACGGCCACACGTTCCGGGCGGGTCGGTTTTCTTTTTGTGCCGAGCTGCATTACGTGTGGGACTGCGGACGCGGCGAACGCGTTTACCGGATGCTGAAAAAACTCGGCCTGGAGACCCAGGTCACTTTCCACCAATTGGACCCGGCGGGATTCGATCGCATCGTGGGCCCCGGCGTCGACTACGCGATTGGCTGTGGATTCCAGCGCGAGCTGGATCGGCTGGGCCAGCTTTTTCCGCAGCATGCCGAGGGACTGGAGAAGTACTATCGGATCATCGACACGATTCATCGCCAGATGTACCAACTGCCGATCGGATTTGACGGGAGGACAATCTTCGGGCACCCGCAGCAGTTCTCGCACATCATCCGTTACTTGCGGTGGACGTTGGAGGACCTTTTTGACCAGCTGGGTTTCCCGCCGCCCTTGCGGCTGATCCTGGCCGGCCAGAGCGCGATTTTCTGGCTGCCGCCGCGCGACCTGTCGCTGGTCGTGCACGCGGCCGGCGTGGGCAGCTACAACCAGGGGGCGTATTATCCCCGGCAGAGCTTCATGCATGTGATGAAATCGTTGCTGCGGCATATCAAGAAACATCCCGGCTGCCGGTCGCTGCTGGCCACCGAGGTGACCGGCATGGAGGTTCGCGACGGTCGCCTGCGATCGCTTGTCACGGCGGCCGGCCAGCGTTACACGGCCGACCAGTTCCTGTTTGACGGGGACGCGCAGCTGACGCTGGACCTGATCGGCCCGCAGCATTTTCCAGCCGCGTTTCGCCGAAAACTGCAGTACGATTACGGGACCAGCGTGGTCAGTGTCTACCTTGGGCTGCGCGATTATGATCTGCGGCGAGCGGGTTTTGGCGAGCAGAACATTTTCTGGCATCCGAAGGTCAACTTGAACGAAGTCTACGACGACCAGCTGGCCGATCGCATCCCGCCGTCTCCTTTTTTCTTTTGCAATGCGCCCACGCTGCGGCCGCACGACCCGCACCTGGCACCGCCGGGCGGCCATCAGCTAGTGATGGTCGCCCCCTGCAGCTACCAACTGTTCCGCAGGCTGCGCGAGGCGAGCGACAAGGAGTACCAGGCGGCCAAGCAGGAATTCGCCAACCGCATCATCCAGATCGTCGAATCGCGGTTCGCACCCGGGCTGAGCGACCACATCGAGGTCAAGGTGGTTGGCTCGCCCTTGACCAACGAATTCTATGTCCGCGCCCCAAAAGGAAATTGCTACAGCACACCGCTCGACCCCCAACACGTCAACCTCCGCCGGCTGAACTACCAGAGCCCGTTTCCCAATCTGTATTATGTGGGTGCCAGCAGCTGCCTGCCCGGTTTTGCCACGATCATCCACTTCGCCTGCCTGCTGTACGAAAAACTGACCGGGGACCAGGTCGATTGAATCGGCGGACGCAGAGTATCGGGACGAATTTGTCCGGGGTCACTTCTTTTGCCCCAAACAAAGCCCGGCGCATTACACGGATTGTAATTGTTTGGCAGCATGCGAGTATGCGTTGGGGCCGGTTAGACTCTCATATCCCATGGATCACATATTAAAGAGCAGGCCACCCCAGCTCTGAGCCCCGGCATTTATGCCGGGGTGATGATGTCCACCANNGATGTCCACCACCCCACCGGCGAGGCCCGTTTACGGGCCTTCTCATTGTTGCGGCTTCAGCCATGGCGATCACGCGTAGTGCTGTTTGATTTCCTGTTGCTCCTCCGCGAGTCATCCCAGGCTAAAGCCAGGCAGCGACAAGCCCCGTAAACGGGGCTCGACACATTTTTTTACGCGATCTGAACCTCGTGCTAAAGCACGAGGCTATTCGCATGAAGCCAGAAAAACACGGGGCTGCTGACATGAAACCGGAAAGGCTCGCGCGCGCGCGACAACTACCAGTTGCTGTAATCGGCTAAGGGGTTACGCAAAGTGTAAAATGCACCCACAAAGCCCGCCGGGCCGTTGCTCGACTTTCTCGAAACCGCCGGGGTTGGTACGCTGAGCGGATGGCGATTTCCTGCCCGCACTGCGGCCAGCAATACGACGTCACGCTGTTCGAGTTCGACCGCGGTGTCCGCTGCGATTGCGGTCAATGGGTCGATCTCTGCGGCGGACACACGCTCGCCGTGCCTGCCCGCTCGCCACGGCCAGCCAGGCAGCGGGTCCTGATCATGGGAGCCGGCGGCCGGGACTTCCACGTCTTTAATACCCGCTTTCGTGACGACGACCGATTCGAAGTCGTCGCGTTTACGGCCGCTCAGATTCCCCACATCGAAAACCGCGTTTACCCGCCCGTGCTGGCCGGGCCCCGCTACCCGACAGGGATCCCGATTTTGCCCGAAGGGGAATTGGAAGGGCTGATATCCGGCCGGGGAATCGATCAGGTCGTGTTCGCCTACAGCGACGTGTCGTGCGCGTTTCTGGAGGCGACCGCCAAACGGGTCATCGCCCAAGGCGCTCGCTTTTCCCTCTTCAACGTCGACCAGGGCTTGCTGCCCAGCCACCGGCCTGCGGTCGCCATCTGTGCGGTGCGGACCGGCTGCGGCAAAAGCCCGCTGGCTCGCTATATCGTCCACCAGCTGCGCGAATTGGGACGACAGCCGGTCGTCATTCGGCACCCGATGCCGTACGGAAATCTGAGCAAGGAAATTGTGCAGCGTTTTCAGACCGTGGAGGATTTAGAGAAGTGGGACTGCACGATTGAAGAGAGAGAGGAATACGAGCCCCACATTCAGGCCGGGAATCTCGTCTTCGCCGGGGCCGACTACCAGCAGGTGCTGGCGGCAGCCGAGGCGGAAGCGGACGTGGTGGTGTGGGATGGGGGCAACAACGACGCGCCTTTTATCCGACCCGACCTGCTGGTCACGGTACTGGATCCTCTGCGAGCCGGCCACGAACTGACTTATTTTCCGGGGACCTGGAATTTTCAACAGGCCGATGTGCTGGTCATCGCCAAGATCGACGAGGCGACCGACGCGCAGGTGGAGATCCTTTCGCGCAACATTCAGCAATACAATCCCACCGCGACGGTCATCGCCGGCCGCCTCCCCATCCAGCTCAGCCAGCCCGCCGCCGTCCGCGACCGGCGCGTCCTGGTGGTCGAAGATGGCCCCACCATCACCCATGGCGGTATGGCGTACGGCGCCGGCTACCTGGCGGCTCGCCAGGCCGGGGCACGGCTGATCGTCGATCCGCGACCTTACGCGGTGGGCGAAATTGCCACAGCGTTCCGTGCCTTTCCCCATATCCAAGCAGTGCTACCCGCCCTGGGCTATGCCCCCAGCCAGCTGGACGACCTGCAGCAGACGATCGCCAACGCCGATTGCGACGTCGTCGTGGTGGCGACGCCCATCGACCTGACCCGGATCGTGGCGATGGACAAGCCGAGCGTGCGGGTGAGCTACTCGTTTGCAGAACGTGACGCGCCGCAGTTACAAAGGATTTTGCAGCAGCGGCTGTTTTCTTCACGAGGAGCCATCTGATGCGCGTGATCATCGCCCTGGGCGGCAACGCCCTCTTGCGCCGCGGCCAGCCGCTGGAAGCGGCCGTCCAGCAGGCCAACATCCGCACCGCGGCCGCCGCCCTGGCCGAGGTGGCACGCGATCATGATCTACTGGTCACCCACGGGAACGGACCCCAGGTCGGCTTGCTGGCCTTGCAAAGCGAAGCGTTGCCCGACGTGCAACCCTATCCGCTGGACGTGCTGGACGCGGAAAGCGAAGGGATGCTGGGCTACCTGATCGAGCAGGAGCTGTCCAACCTGCTGCCGGATCGCGAAGTGGCAGCCCTGCTGACTCGGGTCGAAGTCGATCCCCACGATCCGGCCTTCGCGGCGCCCAGCAAGCCGATCGGACCGGTTTACGATCCCCGCACCGCGAAACGGCTGGCCGAGCAGCGGGGTTGGAGCGTGGCGGCGGAGGGGAGCGGTTTTCGCCGCGTGGTACCTTCCCCCAAACCGTTGGACATCCTCGAATTGCGGACCATCGAACTGCTGTGGAACGCCGGCCACCTGGTGATTTGCGCCGGCGGCGGCGGGATTCCGGTCGTACGGACCGCTGGAGGGGGCCTTCGCGGTGTCGAAGCGGTGGTCGACAAGGACCTGGCAGCCGCCTGGCTGGCCACGGCCCTGGGTGCCGACCGCCTTCTGCTGCTGACCGACGTGCCGGCCGTCTGGGAAGACTGGCCCACCCCCGCTCAACGGGCCCTCCGCACCGCGTCGCCAGAGGGGCTGCAAGACCTGCCGCTCGAACGAGGATCGATGCAGCCCAAGGTGGCGGCCGGCTGCCAGTTCGTCGAGGCCACGGGCGCGGTCGCCACGATCGGCGCGTTGACCGATGCCGCAGCCCTGTTAGCGGGCCAGCGCGGCACGACGATCCGGGCGGACGTCGAGCGGACGGAGTATTATGACGCTTTGGAGGTGGCTGCCTGGCAGTCATCGCCGCACGATCCGCCGTTGGCCTGAGCGGGCGGGGGAGTGGGCTTTCGTCCCCACCGGGACCATCCAGGCGGTGGCCAGCGCCTGCCCTGCGGGTGCTAGGAAGTCTGCTGGAGGACAAGCCGCCGGTCGGCCGACGGCTGGTCGTGGGCGTGTGTGCAGACGTCGATGTAGGCCCTTTGGGTGGCGCGGCACAGGTCCAGCAGCTGGTGCGTCAGGCCGATCAACACATCCACTTCGGCGGAATCCGAAGCGGCATCGGCCAGTTGCGAAGCGACCTCGCTGATCTGCGGGATGCTGGACTTGGCTGCCATGCCGTGCAGGTGCGTCGCCAGCGAGGCCAGGCCTTCAATGTCCTGCTTGTCCAGTGCCATCGCGATCTGTTCGATCTGGATACCGATCTGGAGGGCCGCCTCTTTGCTGGTGGCCTGGACGTCCGTCCGCTTGCTGAGGTTCCGCTGCTGGATGACCGAAATGAAGTGTTCGACCAGTTCCGGGTCAAACTGCGTACCCGCACAGCGGCGGAGTTCCACGAAGGCATCCTCCGAGCTGCGGGCCTTGCGGTAAACCCGATCGGAGACCATGGCATCGTAGGCATCAGCAATCGCCAGGATCCGCGCGCCCAGCGAAATCTCCTCGCCGGTTGGCAAGGATGGATTGCGACCGTGGCCGCCATAGAAGGCGTGGTGCGTTTCCACGATTTCCGCCAGCTTGGGCGAAGCGAAGGAAGAACGGAGGATTTCCACGCCAATCCGATCATGCACGTTCATCTCTTTCCACTCTTGCTCAGTCAGCGGACCGGGCTTGAGCAGAATGGAATCGGGAACGCCGATTTTGCCAATGTCGTGCAGCAAGGCGGCCATTTCCAGCACGTAGCTGTCGCTGACCGACATCAGTCCGCGGGCCGCGATCACGCACAATTCGGCCACGCGGGAACTGTGAGCCGCCGTGGCGGCATCGCGGAAGGCCAGGGCGGACAACAGTCCGGTCACCGCGTGGAACGGGATAACCCCATCTTGCGTATCTCCCGACTCGCTGCGCGACGGACGGGGTTTGGCTTCAGCATCCGCGTCCAACGATGCGGTCCATTTCATGCAACGGTTACGGCCGGCGTTTTTGGCGGCGTACAAGGCGCGGTCGGCCTGGTCCAGCAACTCCTGGGGATCGCCGGCACCGGCCGTCAGCGACGAGACGCCCAGGCTGGCGGTGATGCCAAAACCCTGAATGGGTATGGCGGCCAGCGCCTCCCTCAACCGTTCCGCCGCCAGATAGGCATCGTCGAAGTGGATACAGGGCAGCAAGATACAGAATTCTTCGCCACCGTAACGGCACACGACATCGGTGTCCCGGGCCGTCTCCCGCAAAGACGCTCCCACTTTCCGCAAGACGGTGTCACCCACGCTGTGTCCGTACTGGTCATTGATGGACTTGAAGTGATCGATGTCGATCAAGATGGCGCTCAGCTCGTGCCCATGCCGCTGAGCGGCATTCCACTGGGTTTCCAGCAGATCAAAGAAGGCTCGCCGGTTCAAACAACTCGTCAGCGGGTCGCGCGTGGCCAACACCTGGAGTTCTTCGTTTTGCCGCTGGATCTCCTTGCGGGAGTCTTGTAGTTCCTGGAGGGTCCCCATCAATTCGAGCCGCTTGGCTTCCAGCGTGGTCACGTCGTCAAAGCTGGCCAACACACCACGGACTTTGCCCTTATCCCCTTTGATCGGCGCGGCGTTGACGATGAACGTCCGTTCTTGACCGCCCCCGGTCTTGAGGGCCATGGGCACGCCCTGTTTCAAGTCCTGGCAACGCCAGGCTTCCCGCCAGGGAAACTCTTGCAGCTGGGGATGATCCGGATGGGGCCCCCACGCCAGCTTCGACGCGAATTGCCCTTGCAGGTCTTCGGCCGATCGCCCGACCGTGTCGGCGAACGCGCGATTGGCCAGCACGATGCGGTCCTTGCCGTCGATGACCAGCAGGCCTTCGGCCAGTGCATCCAAGGCGGCCCGCACGCGCGGCGGCACCACCCTGGAGGGATCCAGCTGGGCCAGAGCCTTGCTGAGAAACAAGCTGAACAGCAGCAGGCACACGGACCCCGCAAAGCCGAAGAAGATCAGTGAGCGCAGTTCCAGCGACCCAAACAGGACTCGCTTGCTGAGCGGCGCGAAGCGCAGTTCGACGGTGCCCCATGTTTCATGCCCCGCGACAATGGGCACATAAACATGGTCTTCATCAGACGTCTTGTCGGACCGATGCCGCCAATGCACCTGGTGCTCGCCAACCTCAATCACCACCTCCTTGTTCGCACGCCGCAGGGCCGCCGAAAGAATTTCCCCCCGCCGCTCGACCGTCGCCCTCAAGTTGGCCTCAATCATCCCATACTGGCCCTCGCCGGCCAGCAACGAACAGTTCACGGCCAGAGCCTCGCACAGCGCACGCCGACCCTCCTGGGCCGCCAGCCGCGGATTCGGGAGGAAGCCGAGCAAATCGGCGCTCAACAGCGCACTGGTCATCAGGCAGACGAGGCAGAGCGAAATACGTGTTGTGACAGACGTACGCATCTTGAAAATGTAGGTTACCCAACCGCCCCTAAGGGTTGTCAGAGTCGATAAATTCGTCCCAAACGTCCGTCTTCTTGGGCTTCTTTTCAGAATCTTCGTCCCGGTCCTGCCAGCTGGACAACACGGGCAGCGGGTCGATCAGCCGCCAGGCCGGCATCGCGGAGATCATGAACGTCAACAGGTAGCCACCCTTGATGGCCCAGATCACAAAACCCGACGCCAGCATGACCGTGGTCACCTTGGCCGAGCCGGCCACGAAGCCCTGGACCTCGAACTGCGAAGTCAGCTGCTCCTGCAGGAAGTCCAGCTGGCCCCACAGCAGCTCTGTATCCAGCACAACCTGTTCGACCACCTCCAGGCCAGCAGAGTATTTTTGCTCGTCGGTCGGATCGAAATACAGCTGGAAAAATGGCCCGCGAAGTTTGTCGGCGGTCAAATCCAACGTGGCCAGGCCATCGTCAAACTGAAAAGGCACCGGTGACTGTTCCGCGGCATCAGCCCCCGTCCGGCGGGTCAGGTCACTTCGAAATCCCTCAT
>WVZU01000106.1:14340-14549 GCA_011772275.1 Planctomycetales bacterium
CCTGTTCCGGTTCGGGATCCGGCTCGACTAACACGTCCTCATTCTCTACACCGGCTTGCACATTGACCGTCACGCTGGCCACGCTGGAAAGGGTCGTGCCATCATCCACCTGGTAGGTGAACGTGTCGGTACCGACGTAGTTCGCGTTAGGCACGTACTGAAAAGAACCGTCCGGCAGCATGGTCAAGGACCCCTGGGAGGGAGGGGTG
>WVZU01000104.1:0-3200 GCA_011772275.1 Planctomycetales bacterium
ACCTCCGGATCGGGCTTGCCGTGCGTGACGTCTGAACCGCTGACAGCCGCCCCAAATAACGCTCGGCGGCCCAGCCGATCCAGTACCAGTTGGACATTTTCCTCCGGTCCGGACGACCCGACGGCCAGCGCGAAACCGTCGCTGGCCAGGGCGTCGATCAGGTCCAGCGCACCGGGCATCGTAGGAAAATCGGCCGCGATCAGCTCTCGATAGGCCGCTTCCTTGTAAGCGTCGATTTCTTGGACCCGTGCTTCGGCTACCCGGTCGCCACACAGCTGGCGGATAATCGAGCGGCTGGTCTGCCCAAACGTTTCGGCGAACTGCCGTTCCGAGATGGCGAATCCGAAATGTTGAGCGGCCATCTGCCAGGTATCCAAGTGCACGTCGTAGGAGTCGACCAGCACGCCGTCGATATCGAAGATGACTGCCAGCGGCTGAGATCGATCGTGGGGCATCGGGGCGAATCCGCGCTTCATTTTTCCGGCAGGCGAACCTGGATTTCGTGACCCTCAATGCGGACCTCGTAGCAGCCGACTTTCAGTTTTGGATTGTCGACCCAGGTTCCATCGCTGACCTTGAACCGCCAGGCGTGCCAGGGGCAGGTGACCACACCTTGTTCCAGATGCCCGGCGCCCAGCGAAGCTCCCATGTGGGGGCACAAGTCGTCGATGGCGTAGTACCGGCCCTGCGTGTGGAAAACGGCGATCATCTGGTCGCCTACTGTGAATGTCGCGCCCTGTCCCTCGGCAATCTCACCGACCTGGGCAACGGTCTCAAACCGGCTCATCCAAGGCACCTTCAATGCGGAAGCAATCTTTTTCGACGCGGGCATTTTAAACACGGGTTGCGGACCGGGAAAGCGGATCATGCCTTGCCCTACATCCGCAAGGCGAATTGTGTCATAATTTACGGTGTTCTTCAGGTACCCACCGATGGTACCCAGCGATGAAGGTATCCAGCGATGAAAAACGATCGACTGAAAGATTACATCGTTCGCCGCATCCTGCACCGGGTGCAAATGCCCGCTCAATACCTGGGCGGCGAAATGAACGTGGTCCGCAAGGATCACGGCAGCGTGGCTGGCAAGCTGTGTCTGGCCTTCCCGGATGCGTACACGATCGGGATGAGCCACCACGGCCTGCAGGTCTTGTATACCTTAATGAACGCTCGCCCGGATTGGGTCTGCGAGCGGGTATTTGCGCCCTGGCCGGACATGGAGTCCGCCTTGCGCGAAGCGGACTTGCCGCTTTACGGCCTGGAATCGTTCACCCCCCTGGCCGACTTCGACGTGCTGGGCGTCTCCCTGCAATACGAAGTCTGTTACACGAACCTGCTGACCATCCTGGACCTGGGTGGGATCGCGCTGCACGCCCAGGACCGGACGCTGGCCGATCCGCTGGTGCTCGCCGGCGGACCGTGTGCCCAGAATCCGGAACCGGTGGCGATCTTTCTGGATCTGGTGGTGACGGGTGATGGCGAGCCCTCGTTGCCGGCCATCTGCGATTTGTGGCTGAAGTTGCGTGAGGAAATGGTTGTTGACGAGGGACAGGCGACCGGTGACGCGGGCCGCCGGCAGCGCGAACGCGTGCTGGCCCAACTGGCCGCTCAACTCCCCTTCGCCTACGCACCCCGTTTTTACGAACCGGAATATTTCGACGACGGACGTTACGCCACGTTAAATCGTACGCGTACGGATGTCCCGGAAACGATCGAGCCCGCGGTCATCGGGGATCTCGATGCGATCCCGCTGCCGACACGGCCCATCGTGCCCTTCAACGAGTGCGTGCACGACCGGATCGCGATCGAAATCATGCGCGGCTGCCCGTGGCAGTGCCGTTTTTGTCAGAGCACGGTGATCAAGCGGCCGCTGCGGATTCGCCAGGTGGACACGATCGTCGATGCCGCCTTGGAATCGTATCGCAATACGGGCTACAACGAAATCTCGTTGCTGTCGCTGTCGACCAGCGACTATCCGCATTTCGAAGAACTTGTCACGCGGATGCAAGAGGTCTTCCAGCCGCTGGGGGTCAATATCTCGGTGCCCAGCCTGCGGGTGAATGAGCAGCTGAAAAGCGTGGCGCGGCTGATCCCTGCCGGCCGCCGGAATGGCCTGACGCTCGCCCCCGAAGTCGCTCGCGACGACATGCGCGAACAGATCCGCAAGAAGATCAAGAACCAGGACCTGTACGACGGTTGCCGCGTGGCGTTTCGCCACGGGTTTCAGCGGGTCAAGCTGTATTTCATGTGCGGTTTGCCGGGCGAGCGGCCGGTCGATCTGGACGGTATCGTGGAGATGTCCGAACGGATCGCCCGCATCGGCAAGGAAGAGATGGGTCGCTACGCTCGTGTCACCGCCAGCGTCTCGAATTTCGTCCCCAAGGCCCACACGCCTTATCAGTGGAACGGGATGCAGCAGCGCGAATACTTGCAATGGGCTCATCGCTACCTGCGAAACCGCTGTCGCATGCGCAGCGTTCAGGTCAAGTGCCACGACGTCGAGACCAGTCTGCTGGAGGGGGTCCTCAGCCGCGGCGATCGCCGCACGGCGGCCGCCATCGAACTGGCCTGGCGCCGCGGCGCGCGGATGGATAGCTGGTCCGAGCGGTTCGATGCGGAGCTTTGGTGGAGCGCGATGAGCGACGCGGGGGTGGACGTCCAGCGGACGATTCACCAGCCCTACGAAATGGCCAACCGCCTGCCGTGGGATCACGTCAATGTCAAATACGGCCGCCCGTTTTTAGAAAAGGAGCAGAGGCGGTCGGTCCTGCAACTGCGGGAAATGGCCGGCGCCAAGTAGAATGAAAACCTGAAGTGGCGCGGGTTGGTTGCGAGCTTGGTCCTGAGTGCGTTTTACCGCGACCGGCGGGAGACGGGTGCCCACCGGTCGCATGCAGCCACACACGGAAAATCCAGCTCCGCCGGGCAAGCCGGGCAAGGGGTCAGGTTCGTCGCTGCCCGCTGGCCCGCGGCGTCCCGGATCGGTGGTCGCGGGCTGGAAAAGTCGCCGTGTGCGGATCGCCCCTGTGCGGGGGAAGATGGAACCGGAGGAACTGGTGACGGCAAAGCCGTGGATTGTTGAGCCTTTGATGATGCGTTCCTTGATCCCAGGTTTGGCACTTGGCCTGATAAGCCTGGCCAGTTTCGCGGCCACCCCGGCCGTCGCGCCGGCAGAGGACCTGGCCGCAGAGGCCGCTAGCCTC
>WVZU01000104.1:3235-5257 GCA_011772275.1 Planctomycetales bacterium
CCGGGGCCGTTACGCGGAGGCGGAGGAGAGTTACCGGCTGTTGGCCGAAAGCGAGCCCGTAGAAGCGGCACGGGGCATCGGGCGCTGCCAGATCGCGGTCGGCCAGTACGAACCGGCCCGCCAGACCTTCCACCGTGCGATTGCTGAACATCCGCAGGTCGCCCTTCTGCACGCCCACCTGGCCCAGCTGGAACTCGATCGGGGCGCCTACGAGGCGGCAGAAAAGTCGGCCAGAGAGGCTCTGCGGGTGGATCCGAATCAGCCTGCGGCGCGGTGGGTAATCGCCGAGCTGCATCGGTTGCACGGACGACTGGACGAAGCCCAAAAGGCCTACAAATGGTTTGTCGATTTCTACAACCGCACCCACCAGTTCACCGATCCGCAGACCCTCCACTATGTCGGCCTGGCGGCCGGTCAATGGGCCCGCTGGAACCGTGTGCACGATCAGTTCGACTTTTTGGTCAACCAGCTCTATCCCGATGCCCTGAAATTGCGAGAGGACTTCTGGCTGGCGCGGCGGGAATCGGGCAGTCTGTTTCTGGAAAAGTACAACCAGGCAGACGCCGCGGTCGAGTTTCAGGCTGCCTTGAAAATCAATCCCCACGCCGCTCAGCTGCACACGGATGTTGCTCGACTTGCCCTGCAGAACTACCAGCTGGAAAAAGCGAAGCAGTCTGTTCAGCGGGCATTGGAAATCAATCCGAACCTGCTGGAGGCGCTCCAGCTGCAAGCCGACATAGAGTTCGCGAATTTTGAACCTGTGGCCGCCGAAAAGATCCTGCAGCGGGCCCTCCCGCTGAACCCGCAAAGCGAAACCACGCTGGGCCGGCTGGCCGCCGCCCGCGGATGTATCGACGGACTGTCACCAGATCCGGCCGACACGCGGATGGGCGAAATCATCCAGCAGGTGCTCCAGCGCAACCGGCACGCCGGATCGTTCTACGAAGCGCTGGCCGAAAGCCTGGATGCGATGCGGCGCTATCCCGAAGCGGCGCACTATTTCCAGGAATCGATTCGCGTCATGCCTCAGCTGGTCGGCGCCTACGGCAAACTGGGAATGGTCCACATGCGGTTGGGTGACGAAACCGCGGCCCGCACCACCCTGGAAAAGGCCTTCGATGTCGACTTTGGCAACGTCCGTGTCAAGAACAGCCTGGAAGTGCTCGACCTGCTGGATACCTACGAAACCCTGGAGACGGAACATTTTCAGATCCGCTTTGACCCCCAGCACGACAAACTGCTGGCTCGCTATATGGCCGACTACCTGGAAGAAGTCCGCCCGCAACTGTGCGCGTGGATGGGATACGAGCCGGCGGGCAAGTCCTTGTTCGAGGTCTTTCATCGAGCGAAAAATACGCGGGGGCATGGTTGGTTCAGTGCGCGGATGGTCGGCCTGCCGCATATCCACACGATCGGCGCGTGTGCCGGAAAAGTGGTGGCCCTCGTCTCGCCATCCGACATGGACCAGCCGTTCAACTGGGCCCGTGTGGTCAGGCACGAACTGGTCCACGTCATCAATCTGCAGCAGACAAATTTTCGAATACCCCATTGGTTCACCGAGGCGCTGGCGGTTTACGACGAAGGGTATCCGCGTCCGCAGTCGTGGAACGAAATGCTGCTGCGCCGCGTGCCGGCCGGCCAGATGTTTAACCTCCAGACGATCAACCTGGGCTTCATCCGGCCGTCCACCAGCGAAGACTGGCAGATGGCCTATTGCCAGGCGGAACTTTACGCCGAATACATGGTGAAAAAGTTTGGCCCGGACGCGCTGGCCAACATGCTGGACGCCTATGCCAAAAACGTGGAAACCCCGGCGGCCATCCAGCGGGCGCTGAATGTTTCGCTGGACGAGTTCGAAAAAGGCTACGCGGAATTTGTAAAGCAACTGGTCGATAACCTGGCGGCCAGCGCGCCCCAGCCGACCAAGTCGCTAGCCGAACTGACCCAGGCTTTAGACGACGACTCGCGGAACCCGGACCTGCTGGCCCAGCTGGCGGTCGCCTACCTGCGTCGCAAGGCGTA
>WVZU01000343.1:0-2436 GCA_011772275.1 Planctomycetales bacterium
TACAAATCTTCCTGGCAAACACAAGCAGCCGTGAATGGCATGGCCCCAGGTCATGGCGCCGTCAAAGCGGGGTACCACCCTGGCCGATCCGTGGGCGGGTCCGCACAAGCCCGACTGTTTCCCCAAGTGGCCCATTCCCCGCTGGATGCTCGCCCCGGTGGGCTGCGGGCTACCTCCCTTTCACCTCGGCAGGCCGGCTAACGGCAGCGGTCCGACGTCCCCGTGTCTGGATCGCTGGAGCCTGATGCTTATTCCCTTTCCGCTATAACCGTCACCGCTGGAATTTCCGGCCCTTACGCAGGACGAATATAACGTTCTTAACGATAATCGCTAACCGCACATCGCATCGCATGGCTTTTAAGGGCTGTGCGGTGTTTGGAAGATAGCTTGGTCGATCACAAAGAGTTGCGGCCGCGGATTGATCTTGGTCGAAAAAATCCCAGGCGGAATTTTCCGTTTATGCTTGTCGCACAGCAGCCTTGAGTTCGTCCTGTGCGCTCAGCATGCCAATCCATGGATGACCCCCTCACCAATGCGCGGCTGAACGGAATCGGCAATGCAACACTTTTCAATCCGCGCACAATGTAAGGTCGCTGGACCGCATATGCGGGCGGTGATCCTCACCGCGGTCTTGAGCTGCCTGGCATTTCCCGCCACCCTGCTCGCCCAGCATCAGGACAGCCATCGCTTGCGCCGTTTCGAAGACCGAGCGTACCTGACTCGCGAATCCGAAAACGAACAGTCGTCGATCCGCCGACTACCTGCCGTTCCGGAAGATTACCAAGCGTGGTGGAGCGGCGGGATTGGGAAGGTATTGCAGACCGATGTCCACGAATTGCCGATCAGCGTCGAATCGCTGCTGATCCGCACGTTGCAACATTCGTCCCAGGTCCGCTTGCTGAAAGACCTTCCCCTGATCCGTCGCACGTCGATCGTCGAAGCGGACGCCGCCTTCGACTGGTCGGCCTTCATTGAAAGCCAGTGGAATGACATTAGCGAGCCGGTAGGGAACACGCTGACGGTCGGGCCGGGCGAAACGCGTTTTAACGACCACAAGTTGGACTACTCCATGGGCCTCCGCCGCCGCAATTTCCTGGGCGGCCAAATGAGGGTGGCTCAAGACTTCGGCTTCGAAAACAGCAATTCCTCCTTCTTCATTCCGCCGGACCAGGGCACGGCCCAACTGCGATTGAGTTATACCCAGCCCCTTTTACGCGGCGCGGGTCGCGTTTACAACACAGGTTTGATCGTGCTGGCCAAGATCAACACGGGGATTGCCGAGCAGGAATTTTCGCGAGAGTTACAGGCCCACTTGCTGGAGGTCACGCGGGCCTATTGGGGTTTGTACCTGGCACGAGGAACCCTGCTGCAGAAAAAGAAATTGTACCAGGGAGCTCGTCGCATTCTCGACCAGCTGGAGCCGCGTGTGGAACTGGACGCCCCCCGTAACCAGATTGCGCGTGCCCGCGCGGCAGTCTCGGCTCGGCAGACCGACCTCCTCCGCGCGGAAATGACGGTGCGCAACGCGGAAGCCCGCATTCGAGCATTGGTCAACGATCCCCAGCTGACCAACATCCAAAACGCCGAATTCATTCCTCAAGACCAGCCGATTCGCCAGTTCGTACCCGTCAGTATGCGCGAGTCGCTGGTCACGGCGCTGCAGAAGCGACCTGAGATTCGACAAGCATTGAAGGAGGTGCAGGCCGCGGCGGTGCGGATGGATATGGCCGATAAAGAACTGCTGCCGGTGCTGGACCTGATCATGGACGCCTATGCCAGCGGCCTGCAAGGCGATTCCGACGTGGGACAGGCCTTCGCGGACCAGTTCCTGACCGGAGCGCCCAGCTATGCGGTGGGGCTGAAGTTCGAGGTGCCACTGCATAACCGAGCCGCCAAGGCGCGGTGCCAGCGCCGCCGCCTGGAAATGCGGCAGGTCACCAACCAGCTCGATACCACCGCAGAAAACCTGATGCTGGAAGTGGAAGTCGCCGTTCGCGAAGTTCAAACATCCTTCCGCGAAGTGCAAGCGACCCACCAGTCCATGAAGGCCGCCGATCAGGAACTGGTGTATTTGGAGAAACGGTGGGAGCAACTGGCAGGAGACGATCGTACAGGCAGCCTGGTCCTGGAGGATCTGCTGGCAGCCCAGGAACGACTGACAGAAGCAGAATTCAGCTTCTTGAATTCGGAGGTGACCTACAATCTGGCGCTGATGAATCTGAAGCGAGCGACGGGGACTTTGCTGGAATACGAACAGATTTCCCGCGGCGAGGCCTGTCACGACGACCTGCCGGAAATTTTCCTGCACAAGGAGCAGCAGAGCGACGAGCAGGTGCCGCCGCCAGCCGAACCGATCCCAGCTGCGACCGATGCTCAAGCCCGTCTCGCACCGCAGGTTCCCCTCTGGCAGCCCCAGCGGATCGCCCCTCCAACGGA
>WVZU01000343.1:2510-7159 GCA_011772275.1 Planctomycetales bacterium
TGGGCATTTTGACGGGGCCAGATCCCATGATACGACTGCAAAGCTACCGCGGCATCCGGCACACCCTCTGGCCCCGCTGCCATCAGCCCCGCTCGTCCGACTGGCAGCTTGTCCACCGCATCCGGCAACATGCCGTTACCTTGGAATCGTGTCGCGAGGTCGAGCTGCGTGAGCGGATGGCCGCTTTGCGTTCCCAAGTCATGGCCGGCGCGGATCTGTTCTCCAGCGATCTGGTCGTGCCCTCGTTCGCATTGACGTACGAAGCCGTGCGTCGCGTATTGCACATGGAGTATTACGAGGTCCAGCTGCTGGCCGGGCTGGTGTTGGCCTCGGGGGCGATCGCCGAAATGCAGACGGGCGAAGGCAAGACCCTGGTGGCCGCTTTGCCGGCAACCTTGCACGCCTTGACCGGCAAAGGCGTCCACGTGGCGACGGTCAACAACTACCTGGCCCAGCGAGATTATGAATTGCTACGGCCCGCCTTGAAAATGCTGGGCCTTTCCGTGGGCCTGGTCGAACCGCAAGTGGCCGCAGAGCAAAAAAAAGCGGCCTACGACTGCGACATCACCTACGCCGCCGGCTACCAGCTGGGCTTTGACTACCTGCACGACCAGATCGTCCTCCAGCAACGACACGCCCTGGAACTGGGCCAGGAATTTCGCAATCGCTTGCGAAACGTCGACCCGTCCGATGCGCTGCTTATGCAGCGCGGACATGCGCTGGCCGTCCTTGACGAAATTGACAGCGTCTTGATCGACGAGGCAACCATGCCTTTGATCCTTAGCGGTGCGCCGTCGACAATTTCACCCCCTGAAGTCTTCCAGGTCGCTCGCGACATAGCCGCAACCCTGGTCGAGGACCAGGACTTTTTCGCCGACCCGCGAGCAGGCCACATTGGGCTGACCCATGCAGGCCTCCCCAAAATTAACGCCCCCCAAACATCACCACAGCCGTACGGGCTGACACGACCCTGGACGATCTATATCGAGAACGCATTGCGGGCGCAGCACTTTCTGCGCCGTAATGTGGACTATATCCTCCAGGATGACAAAGTCCTGATTGTGGACCAGTACACCGGCCGGATTTTTTCCGAGCGGACCTGGCGCGATGGCCTGCATCAGGCAGTCGAGGCCAAAGAACACGTACCGATCACCAAAGAAAAATGTGCCATCGCGCGTATCTCGCGGCAACGTTACTTTCGCATGTACGAGATGACATGCGGAATGACGGGTACCGCCAGGGGCAATGAAGTCGAGTTCGCCAGGTTTTACCAGTTACCCGTCGTAGAAATCCCGCTCCGCAAACCCTCCCAACGAGCCCAGCTGCCGACACGGTATTTTGCCGACAAAGAGGCCAAACTCGCGGCTGTGGCGGAGGATGTGGCCGCACGACATCGGCGCGGACAACCCGTGCTGATCGGCACGCGCACCATTGAGGATAGCCTCCAAGTGGCTGCCCAATTGGACAAGGCCGGATTGCCCTACCGGGTCTTAAACGGTGTCCAGGACGAACAAGAAGCCGAACTGGTCGCCGCCGCAGGCCAGCCCGGCGCGATTACCATCGCCACCAATATGGCCGGGCGCGGCACCGACATCAAAGTCCCCCATAAGTCGCAGCTGTCCGGAGGTCTGCATGTCATCGCGATGGAACATCAGCCGTCCGCTAGGATCGACCGACAACTGATCGGCCGCTCGGCACGACAAGGTGAACCCGGCTCCTGTCAGTTCATGATTGCGTCGGATGACGAGCTACTGCGGCGCTACGATCCGAAACTGCAACAGCGGATCCGTCAGGCAACCGGCAACAACGGCAACTTAGCGAAAAAATTCTCCAGACCGATCGCAAAACTGCAACACAAGTGTGAACGTCGCGATTATCTCCAGCGGTGCCAGCTTTTGAAGCAGGAAAGCTGGCTGGAAAACGTGTTGGCCACGATGGCCAAAGAAGATTGAGACAGGGTCCATTCCCCCGCCAACCCTTAACGCTCCGGAAGACCCCAGCCAACAACAAGCGATTGCAGCTCGGCATCACCGAATCGATGCTGCCCGCCCTCTTTCCGCCCCCCCCCCCCCCCCCCCCCCCCCCCCCCCCCCCCCCCCCCCCCCCCCCCCCCCCCCCCCCCCCCCCCCCCCCCCCCCCCCCCCCCCCCCCCCCCCCCCCCGAGCAAGCCACCCCCTGACCACCGCCTGGGCGGATGGAAAACATCAATCCGCGCCGCCCAGCTACCGTGGCATCGTGGTGCCGTGCCACCGCGCGGACCTTCCCGACTGACAACGGCGGACAGACCCGGACCACACTAGTGTGTAGACCCCCAACCGGTACCACCCCAAACCCAACCGGTATCCAACCAGCCGGGAAAGGCCACCGGCACCCCCTGCCGGTAAAACAAATCACGATTCCCGGCTCAGCCTGTAGGTCGTGACGGCAAGTCGCCCGATGGACGGTCCGCGGGAACTCGGCCATCCCCACCGGCACGGGCCCCAGCGCACGGACTGGTCAAGCCTAGCTGGCCCGTCATGCGGCAAGCTGGCTCGACGCCCCGGCAACAGATCGCCACCATTTTCTGGCTGTCTCCTTGCGGTTAACAGCGATCTGCCAGGGCCAGCGCCGGTGCATCGATCCACTTCACCGGCGGGGCCTCCGACGCCCTCACCCGCTGCTCCTCTGGCTCCTCCTCCCCATCCTCCACCAACAAATCAATCTCCGTTAATTTTTCGATGCCGTGGGAAAGGCACAAGCGGACCAGGAGCGCATCGTTGCGGGCCTTCATCTTCGCCAGCCCGCGGGCTCGATGCTTGGCCACCGTCTGATTGCCGATTTGGAACGCTTTGGAAACCTGCTTGACCGAGCAGCCATCCAGCAGCATTTGCAGGGTCTGCAGCTCGCGATCCGTCAGCGTCCCGATCCGCCGCAAAATCTCTGCTCGGTCAGCCAAACGGCCCTGCTGATCGGAATGGAGTTCCACAGCCGTGCGGATGGCCTTCAACAAGCGATCAGCCGGAGCAGGCTTTTCGATAAACGCCACCGCACCGGCGTCCAAGGCCGCCACGCACTGAGCAATCGAGGGCCTGCGGGCGAAAAACAACACCGGGATATCGATCCGACGCTGCTTCAATTGCCGCTGCACCTCCAAGCCGTCGCACCGCGGTAGTTCCATCTCTAAAACCAGACAAGCCGGCCCACGGGTGGAGACGTCATGCAGGAAATATTCCACCGTATCGTAGACACGGACCTCCATATCTTCCTCGCGCAGCATCGCGGCCAGGCGGCTTGAATGTGTCGCGTCGCTATCCAGAACGTAAACGATCGGTTTAGTAATTCGATTTATCATCACGCTTACCTCGTTTCTCATGTTGGATGATCTGACCCAAGTTCCCAAACTGGCCCGGATCACCACCCGCCCCCACGCGGACAACCGCCGGGAACGGGAGGTATTTGTGGACGGATCCCATCAACGCGAGTGCAGGCCGCTGCCGGTCCATGACCAGGGCGAATTGGAAAATTCCATGACGGCCAACCACCCAAGGGCTGACGGGGTAACGTCCGACATCGAATCGTTGTTCGATGCCGTGGCCCAAACCGATCGGGAAAGAAACAAGCGTCTCATGCCGGCATGCGCATGCCGACAGAAGAACCGCGTGAGGCCTTCGCGCCGAAAGTCGCGAACCAGAAGACAAAGCTGCCGCTGCCAGCCTGATGGTCTCGAAAAAACCAGAAGGGGTGGTTGAGGGTGGCGAGCCGTGAAAAGCTCAACCCGCCGAGACCGTTGGAATAACAACTTGGACCGTAGTCCGGATTTGGAACGTATATATGATAGCAATTAACCCGTTCGGTCTCGCCGCAACAAACCCGCCTGTCTGGACAAGGACTTTGGGATCGATTCGGCCAAATGGACGTTGATTTTCCCTGAAGAGCACCTCCTTTCTTTGAAATGCGTTGCCTACCCTTTCGGACCTCAATGTATCCAATCGTTGACCGGATTGTCAAGAAATCCTGAAAAATTTACCCCCTTCAGGGGGCCGGGGCGCGGCGTAAGCTGGTAATGCCCCTTCGCTTGCAAAAACCGGGAAATTTTAGCGGCTGGCGATCGGCCGCGGATCGTCCACTTGGCGATGAGACAATCTGGCCGTCCCTGCTGGGGGTAGCGCAAGCCGCGAGGGCCTTGGGCCATATGATAATTATCGAAACTCAGGGCCCGTTTTCGCCGCCCAAAAAACCCGTTTTCGCCACCCAAAGAATTGGCTGCCTGAAAAATGGACCGTTAACAAAATACCCGAAAGGCCTTCCCCAGTTCGAAGCCGGATTTCTCACAAAGCCTTGGCTGGGCGACGGTTGAAGAGAAATCCGGGCGGAGGCCCATCTCGTTGCAGTGCCGACCGTCGCTTTGGGACGCCATTTTCCTCAGGCTGGCGCCCCAGGCTGTGGCCTGTCGCCGCGACGCGGCTGGCCACCGGAGCGGTCCTTCGTCCTTCATGAACGGGGTCGCCTTCATGAACGGGGTCGGGAGTCTTTTTCGCCATGGAAAAACCCTGCATCGATCGATAGTGGGGCGGGTGGCGAAAAAGACTCCCGACCCCCTCGGGCAACCGACCCCCTTCGGCAACGCGCTGCCGAAGCCCGCGCGGTGGTAAGGTGCCGACCCCGCGTCA
>WVZU01000102.1 GCA_011772275.1 Planctomycetales bacterium
CCAAGACTTTGGGAGGCAGAGCAATTTCCACGACGCTGGGCGCGTTGTCGCGGCTTGAAAAATTGACCGTTGACAGACTACTCGAAGATTCCTTCGCCAAAACTGTCCGCTGGTTTCGGTTGGACCTGGCTTTTCTTCGATTTTGGCGGTGCGTGGGGTCCTCCGCGGCCTTTCTTTTCCCCTGCCCCGGGGTCGGTTCGCGCTGCGGCTGATGGGCCGCCCGCCGTCTGTTGCTGGAGACCCCCTTCGCCGCTGGCCCGAGCAGGTCNNGCCGTCTGTTGCTGGAGATCGCCTTCGCCGCTGGTCTGAGCAGGTCGCGTTTCAAAATGCGGTTCTGGCGCCTCGTAATCATAATCATCGTAGCGCGAAACGTAGCCTGGCTGCTTGGCCAGCTGCAGCTCATTTTGATAAGCTTGCACCACCTTGGCCTGAATCATTTCGCGACATTGCGAATTGATAGGATGAGCGATATCGGCGTATAGTTTGGCCGGTCCCTCCTCATCTTTTGCCGCTAGCCTCTCCCTCATCCGGCTGCCACACTGATTGCAGTAGGCACTGCGCAGGTGGTTTTTACTGCCGCAATGCGGGCAGTGGAAGGTCAGCTTGCGGCTGGGCATGGCCACAAACGGGCCGCTGGAACCCTCGATGATTTTCAGATCGCGCACCACGAAACAATTGTCAAACGTAATTGAGCAGAACGCCTTCAGACGCTCGCCGCCGTCTCCCATCAGCTTGATGCGTACCTCGGTAATTTCCACGGCGTGCTCCTTTGTTTCTCGGTCCCCATCCTTTTCAGCAGGCCAGCCTCACCTGGTAGACCGACCCCGACAGGCGGCCGCGGAGTATTTGGGCCAGTCGTCTTGCCTGCCGCGCGTGACGGCAAATTCCAAAATAGGCGCTGCCACTACCGGTCATTTGATGAGCGGGAAATCCCAGCCGCTCGAATTCGTATTGCATCTTTGCCACGGAGGGTGACAGGCTGGCGGCGACGGGCTGGAGGCGATTGTGCAGATAGCGGCCCGCGGTGGAAATCGGCTCTTGGCCGAGCACACCAAGGAGATCTTCCGCGTGCCGTGGCGTGGCGGCCGGTTGACAGCGCCGGTACACTTCTGCCGTCGACAGGCGATCTTCCGGCTGGACGATGACGACATCTCCACTTCCCAGCGGCCCGAGCGGCTGGACCTGTTCGCCGCGGCCCCGGCAGATCGCCGCCGTGCCAGCCAGAAAAAAGGGGACGTCACTGCCCAATTCCGCCCCCAACTCCATCAGCTCTGCTCGCGACCAGCCCAGCCGCCAACAGATGTTGGCGCCGACCAGCACGGCGGCCGCATCGCTGGACCCGCCTCCCAAGCCCGATCCGGCCGGTATCCGCTTGATCAAACGAATCGCCAGCCCCCCCCCAAAACCCGCGCGCCGCCGCAACAGCTCAGCAGCCTGCACCGCCAGATTTTCTCCCCCGCCGGGAATGGCCTGGCGAAGGCCGGCCGCTATCTGAACCTGCAAGGTGATCGCCGCACTGCCGGACGCTACCGGACGGACGTCGCGCATCACGAGAGTGTCGTACAGTGAAATCGGGGCGATCACGGTTTCCATTTCGTGAAAACCGTCTGCACGCCTGGCAAGAACTTCCAGAAAAAGATTTATCTTTGCCGGCGCTTGGACCTCAATGCCCACCGCCGACCTGCGGGCCAACATGTCACCTTTTCCCCGCTGCTCAACCACCTGTCAAAGCAAACCAACCCCCACGGTTCTCCGATCCTGCGGCTCGTCCAGCATCCGCAGATTTTAGCTCTGATTGGATTTACGTCAAGTTCCCGCCAGCCAGCTGCAAGTTGGAGAGGATGGGCGCACCCGGCAGATGGCAAGATTTCCGCAAGAGGCCTGTCCCCCATAAAACTTTCCCAGTAAAACCTCTTCGGTGGGTGCGGCAGTCCGATCATCGCTGGACAGTTCCATGAGGCAACGCGACGCATGCAACAGCACAAAAACAGATTTCGAACCGATTTTTTACAAATCGGCCGCGGGTTCCTGATGGGCGGAGCGGACGTGGTGCCGGGGGTTTCCGGCGGCACGGTCGCGCTGATCCTGGGCATCTACCAGCGCCTGGTGCGGGCCATCAGCAGCGTCGACATGAAATTGCTGGCCATGATTCGCCAGGGGGATCTGGCTGCCGCAGGGCGGTATGTCGATCTGCGTTTTCTGGTGACGCTGGGCTGCGGTATCCTCTGCGGAGCGATCGGTCTGGCCCGCGTGATGCGCTACCTGCTGAACCACCACTTCGGCGAAACATGGTCGATCTTTTTCGGCTTGATCCTGGCTTCCAGTATCCTCGTTGCCAGACTGGTCCAACCTTGGCGATTTGTCACCGTCGTCGCCGCCTGCGTGGGGGCAGGGTTCGCTTTCTGGCTGGTCGGCCAAATGCCTCAACTTGCCCCCAGTGGCTATGGTTACTTGTGGCTGTGCGGCGTCATCGGTATCTCGGCCATGATCCTGCCCGGCATCAGCGGTTCGTTCATCCTCGTTCTCATGGGAAAATACGCCGACGTCATCGGTGCGGTAAGCCAGTTAACCGATGGCACGGCAGACCCTTCGACCTTTCTGACGCTGGGCGTATTCGCCACCGGCTGTGTGGTCGGCCTGCTGGCCTTCAGCAAGGTACTCCGCTGGCTGCTGGCCCATTACGAACCCGCGACGCTGGCCGTGCTGTGTGGTTTCCTGGTTGGCTCACTGCGCAAGATCTGGCCATTTAAAGAGGACAAAACCAGCGAATTTCTGGAGGTGTACGGCCTTCCGCCCGAAAGGGTCGCGGCGATCCGAGCGAATCCTGAACTGGTGGCCGAACATATCAAGGTGACGCGCCGGATCTATGTCAACGTGTGGCCGGAACATTTTGATGCTCAAGTGGCAACCTACCTGGCACTGGCGGTAGGTGCCATGGTCCTGGTGTTTGTCCTGCACTGGCTGGCGTTCGCTCGCAGAAGTTCGCGCGCTGAACCCTCATAACGCCCTCCCGGCGATCGTCCTCCTGGCCGACCCAACCGGCCAGCTCCCATCCCGTGGAAGCGCCTGGCGTTGCGCTTGCGGCTGGTTTTTGGTGGGATTCAGCCGGAGGGGGTCGGGAGTCTTTTTCGCCACCCGTCCCCTGGGCATCCATGCAGGGTTTATCCGTGGCGAAAAAGACTCCCGACCCCGTTGGGCATCCCCTGGGGCTGGCGCGTGAGGCTCGGCCGGTCGCTGCGGAAAACCTTCACGCGTTTTCGCGAGGTGACAATTCACCACGGGCGGACCGGCAGGCTGCGGCCGTCTCTGCCGCGGTGGGCCGCCGCGTCACGGATCCCTTTGGCAGCCAGAACAGCCCGCGGGCCTGGGGGTTACCCGCGCGGATTTGCGGCCTCACTTTTACCCCCACCCTCCCCCGCTCAGCTAGCGGTCAACACCTTGAACCGCTTGATCAGTTCACTTGTGATGGGGCCTGGCTGGCCGCTGCCGATCGCCCGCCCATCGACCTTGACCACGGGCACGATCTCGGCGGCGGTTCCTGTGAGAAAGCATTCGTCTGCCTGGTAGACGTCTTCGGACATCAGCGTCATCTGGTGGACAGGGATCCCGGCATTGGCCGCGATTTCACAGACGGCCTCACGCGTGATTCCCTCCAGGATCCCAGCGTCGCAGGAGGGGGTTAGTAATTCTCCCTGCCGGACGAGAAAAATATTGTCGCCGGTACATTCGGCCACTTCGCCCTTGTGATTCAACATTAACGTTTCAATACATCCGGCCTGCTGCCCTTCGATCTTGGCCAGGATGTTGTTCAGGTAATTCAGGGACTTGATCCGCGGATTCAGGGCCGCGGGATGGTTGCGGATCGTGCGTGCCGTCACGATCTGCAATCCCTTGTTGTAGTATTCGGCCGGGTAGAGCGCCACATGATCGGCGATGATGATCACCTGCGGGTCGCTGGTCCGGTCCGGATCCAGTCCCAAGGTGCCCGCCCCCCGCGTGATGATCAGCCGCACGTATCCGTCTTGGATATTGTTGATCCGCAGCGTCTTCACGACATCTTCGGCCAGCTGCTGCCGCGGGATGGGAATTTCCAGCCGGATGGCGGCTGCCGATTCCCAGAGTCGCTGGAGGTGCGGATCCAGGCGGAAGACGCGACCGCCGTAGCTGCGAATTCCTTCAAAGACACCGTCCCCGTACAAGAGACCATGATCATACACGCTGATCTTGGCATCTTCTTTGTCGTAAAACGTGCCGTTGATGAAGACTTTCAGGGACATACTTCCAAAGTTCGGGCTGCCGGACCGAGCGGCAACTGCGTCACGCCGCCCATATGCTTTACACGCGCTCGATGCGCCCCTCCACAAGACGAACCTGCCGATCGGCCTGACCCGCGATTTGGTCGTCGTGCGTCACCATGACTATAGTGAGGTTTTGTTGAGCGTTCAAGGATCGCAGGATCTGCAGAATTTCTTGACCGGTCGCGTGGTCGAGGTTCCCGGTCGGTTCGTCGGCCAGCAACACCTGCGGCTGATTGATCAGCGCACGGGCAATCGCCGTACGTTGCATCTCCCCTCCCGACAGCTCGCGCGGCTTGTGCTTCAGCCGGTGGCCCAATCCCACCAGCTTCAGCAACTCCTTCGCTTGACCATGCAGCGCCCCGCGGTTTCGCAGATACCCCCAGGTGGTGTGGCCAATCATCAGCGGCGCCAGCACATTGCCCAGGGCTGTCAATTCCGGCAAGAGGTGATAGAACTGGAAGATCATGCCGAAGTATTCGTTGCGCAGAACGTCCCGCTGCCAGGTCG
>WVZU01000171.1 GCA_011772275.1 Planctomycetales bacterium
GGTTAAGAGTGGCGGTTAAGAGTGGCGGTTAAGAGTGGCGGTTAAGAGTGGCGGTTAAGAGTGGCGGTTAAGAGTGGCGGTTAAGAGTGGCGGTTAAGAGTGGCGGTTAAGAGTAGCGGTTAAGCGTGGCGGTTAAGAGTGCGAAAACGCATGGCGGATACTTTGCCGGCCACTTCAAACGACGGTTGATTCACACCAGTTTCCATTTTTTGCGGAGGAACCATTCGGTAGAGAGGACGCCGACCAGCAGTAACAGCAGGTAGCCACGATCCCAGTAAGTGACGGTCAGCTTTACCTTTTCTTCCAGCTGCAAGGGCTTTTGGCTCAGCTCTTCCAGCAGCGCCGGCAGTTCTTCGGGGGTCAGCGCACGGCCGCCGTATTCCCCGGTCTGGGCAGCCAGATTTTGCAGCAGGGTCGGATCCGCCGTCACGCCGCTCAACTCACGGTCCGTCAGGTAGACCATAAATCGCGACTGGTGCTGTCCGAGTTCCTGGCCCTCGTCACGAGCCACGACCTGGACTGTGTAACTGCCCGTCTGCGTACAATCGGTGGCGGCGCCGCGGAAGTGTTCTCCTTGGCGGACGAGTCGGAGGGGTCGCTGGGAACCGTCTGGATGGACGATCGTGGCGGTCAGGTTGGCGCGGGGCAGTGGGTCGCCGGCGGGCGAACGTGCGCCGGTGGCGAAGGTCACCCGTTGGCCCGGCAGGTAGCGGCGGCTGTCCAGTCGGATCCAGACGCTGCCTTCGCCCACTTCGTCCTTCCGGGCCAGCCACAAGATGGCTTGTCGCCAGAAGCGCCGATGGGCGTCACTTTCTCCTTGCATCACCCACCGCCAGGTGGAATCGCCGGCGAAGGCCAGCACGCGGCCGCCGGGCTGGCCGGCCACCAGCAGGGGATGCCCATGCTGGTCTTCCGCGAGGACCTCGGCCCCATCCCGGACTCCGCGGAACTTATTGGCCCCGGTCAATGGCGGCAGTTTCCGCCAGGCCGCCATGTTGTCCGGTCGGGCGGCCAGCTGCATCAGGTAGTGCCGCGTACCCCACGGTTCGGCAGGTAGCATCTGCAAGGGCCCCTGCCAGTGCAAGGTGGTGTCAATTTTTTCGCCGAAGTTCTGGCGTACGAAACGGTCGACGCGGGCATCCATGGGGACCGGCATGACCTGGGCCAGGGGGGTCTTGTGGTACCCCCCCGGCCGGAAGGCATGCCAGCCGCCCAAGGCCAACAGGCCCGCACCCTGCTGGACGGTCCGGGCCAGCAGTTCCAGGTCGGCCGGTGGCTCGCCGCCCACCTGGCCCGGACGAAAAGCCGCCGAATCGAGATCGCCCAGGATGTAGACGTCAAACGCACCGGGCTCAAAGTACCGCGACACATCGGTTGGCCAGCGGTCCCGGTTGCGGGTGTGCAGTGTCAACAGCGTGACATCGATATCAGGCGACGACGCCAACGCGCGGCGCAGAAATCGCTGTTCACGCCGCAGCTCTCCCTGCAGGTACAAGACCCGCAACCCGCCGGCCAGTACGGTCAGGTAGGTGGGCAATTCGTTGTTGCTGGTGGTCGCTTCGCCCTCCTGCGCCACGGCCCGCACAATCAACTTGTATTCGCCCGGCTGCTGGGGGACGTAACCCAGCTGGTAACGGATTTGTTCCCCATCCCGGGCCGGCCGATACGACTCTGTGGCCACGATTTTTTCATTCCCAGCCTCGTCGAGTACGATCAGCTGGAGGGGCAAGTCGCGGTGGACATAGCCGGAGGCCCGCATGGTACCGGTAACCGTTAACCGGTTCTTGGCAAAGACCGCCAGATCGTCCGGCATCGATTCGACGATCACGTCCCTGGCCTGCGACGCCCGCTGCCGGCCGCCGAAGCTGACGGTGTAGAGCGGGCAGTTTTGTTGCGCGAGTTGGCGAGCGGCGTTTTCGGGCAGGTCCGTGTCGATGCCGGGGGTTTGTTGAGCCCCATCGCCGGCCAGGATGAAACCAATCAACCGCTTGCCATCCTCGCGCCGCAACACCTCGCGCATCGCACGCCCGTACGCGCTCTGCTCGCCCGCCGGCCGGTCCGCCAGCGCCAGGCGACCGTCTTCCTGTGTTACCGCCACCGTCGCCTCGTCAAAAGCGTAACAACGCAGGTCCACGTCCCGGGCCAGGCCGGCCAACGCTTGCCGGCACTTCTCCAGCGAATCCCGCAGCAACTGCCAGCGTGAAACGCCCTGTAACGAATCGTCCAGCGTCATGCTGCGCGATTGGTCGATCAAGATGGCCAGCGTGGCCGACTGTTTTTGCAGCTCGGTGTAAACCCGTTCGGGCCGCAGCATGGCCACCATCAACAGCAGGATGGTCACGATCCGCAAGGACGCCAGCACGACCCGCCGCCAGGTAGGGATCCGCGTGAAGAGGATGCCCAGCACCCACCCCGCCAGCAGCCCGCAGGCCAAGGCGGTGACCAGCAGATAACTGGCGCCACCGAAGTAGCGTTCCAGAATCGGACTGATTTGCCAGGTGGTGTCCATGGTGGGCAGGTGCGGGTTGAGGGGGTTCCCAGGGGGGAAGGCGAACTTTTTTTATCCGGTGGCGAGCAGGTCGGGTTGAGGGGCGGCTTTTGCTGTCGCTGGCCGATCGGGTTGAGCGGCACTTTTGCGGTAAAAAAACGTGGCCAGCAGGTTTTCGGCGGCGACGGCCAGGACCAGCAGGACAATCAGCCAGGGGTAGGCCTCCCACCGCGAACGACCGACGGTTACTTTGCGGGACTGGCGCAACTGGTCGATCGTGGCCACCAGGGCAACTTCGTCTGGCAACTCCTGGCGCAGTTGCTGGATATCCGCCCGCTGCAGGCGTGTTTCGTCGAACGGCAGATTGGCGCTAAACCCGTAGCGGACACCTTGCCGACCCCCGGCCTCGATGCGGTACTGGCCGGCGGTGCTGGTGGGGGCAAGCAGGATTTCGTTCCGATCCGGATCGGCCTTGACCCGCTGCGTACCCTCGGGAGTGCTCAGCAAATACGACTTGTAGTCCCGTTGCCCGGCCTCCATCCGCAGCGTCACCGCCTCTCCCACTTGGTAATTCAAGCGCTGACCGAGACTGCCCACCAGGTACTCTGCCATGCCGTTGACCAGTAAGAAACCAGGCCAGGCCTCTTCCTTGGGCGCCAGCAAGTGGTTCCAGGGCCAGCGACTGGTGGTTCCCAGCGGCGTGGTCATGACCAGCACACGTCCCGCCCCGACGTGGCGGGCCAGCAGGGCTGGCCGGCGATCACTGTAGTGGATCACCGTCTGCGTCCCTTCGGCGAGCGGGCCCAGTTCCCAGATCTTGAGGACCGGATTCAAGGCCCAGGGAATGTCCCCCTCGCGGCTTTTGAAGTGGTACAGCACCGGGTGCTCCAGCCGATCGGGGGCCAGGTACACGTCGTAATTTTTCCACTGCTTTTTCAGTTCGGCCGGCAGCAGTTCCAGGGAGGCGGACGCGTTGAACTGCTGGCCGGTCAAGCCGGCGCGACCGCCCAGCGTGATCGCCAGGCCGCCACCCTGGGAAACAAAACTGGTCAATCGATTCCATACCTCCACGCGCAACGGCCGTGGGTCCAGCAGCCAGATCGCGTCATAACCGCGCAAACGTTGCTGGCTCAACTGTTCCTGGTCAATTATCTCAAATTCATATTGGGCAGTGCCCCGGCGGCGCAGCGTGCGTGGGGCCAATGCGCCGGTCAGCAGGCGCGCGTTGCGGAGGGCCGGCGGCGGTGCCACGACCAGCAGGTTCCAAGGCGGCTGCACGCTGACGGTAAAATATCGCACGTCATCCGCGGTCAGGTTGTCGCTGCGCGCAAAGCGGACAAGACCTTGATGCGGCCCCAGGCCGACCAGCGCCGCTTTGAATTCGACACTCTGCAGCTCACCCCCGCGGCAGACCACTGTTTGTTCCCCCTTCTTCTGCAGCTGACCATCCTCACCCTCCAGGTACAACTGCACCGTCCGCTGGCCCTGCCGGCCGTCCGTGGTCGCCTGCGTTTCGATCTGCAACAAGCCGTTCTCTGAGAGGACCTCCTGGGAGAGCGTCAGATCGGCGAGGGCAAAATTTTCGATGGGTTGCACGCCGACGTCGACCAGGTAAACGCCAATCTCCGGGTTTTCCGCCACGCGCTGACGCCAGGCGGCAATTTGCTGTGGCTGTTGCCAGTCGGATTCAGCCATGTCGGTCAGGACAAAAACCTCTTTATACTCTTTATCGCTGGGACGCAGGACGCGGAGCGCACTGTCCAGCAGCTCCAGCAGGCCTTGCCCGGCGAAGGTGATTTGCATTTGGTCGATCCGCCCGGCCGCCGCGCCGCGATCGACATCGAAACGCGAACGGGCACTGGACGAATCCAACACGACCAGTTCGCTGTCGGTGGGCAGTTCCTGCAGGATCTGCCGCGCCAGCTGCTGGGCCGCCTCCAAGCGGGTCTGGTTGCGATGGCGATACAGCATCCGGGGGCGGGTGTCGATCACCACCGCAGCGGCTACCGGCGCGCGGCCGCCCGACATCAAGCCGGTTGAGCGGAAAATAGGACGTGCCACCGCCAGGGCCAACAAGGCAATCGCGGCACACCGCAACAGCAACAGCAACAAATGCCGCAATCGCAACCGTCGCCGGTTCGCCTCACGCCGCGCCCGCAAAAAACGCAAGCCCGGGAACACCTGCGGCCGCGGTCGCTCGCGCATCACCAGGTGCAGCACGATCGGAATGCCAATCAACAGGCCGCCGGTCAACAGCCAAGGCGAGACAAACGTGGGCATGGGGTCAGGGGCTAGGGGCCGGGAGTTAGCGGATAGGGGTATAGCGGGTCAAGGGTAGAGATTTTTGCGCGGGCGGGGGTGGAGGGGGCAGCGTGCGTGGCAGGCCGCGGGTCTCCTCCGCCGGCTTTTCGGACCGTCAATCCGCCGTCCGCAATTGCACGATTCTGACGAAGTGGTTGCTGGTCCCCACCACGGCCGCGGTGCCGTCCGCCGTGAAACGGAGGCAATCGGGCGTGCCGGTGACCAGGTCAAAACTGCCCTGTTCTTGTCCAGAAGCGATATCGAACAGTTTCAGTTCATGGGCCTGACCCCCCACCAACACCTGCTGGCCATCCGGGGAGACCGCCAGGCAACGGACCGGGCCGGGCACACTGGCCAAATCGCGCCGCGTGTCCGAGTCGAGTTCGCACAGCACCACCTGGCCGCTGAGACTGCCCAGCACGGCCTGCTTGCCGTCTGGCGTGATGGCCAAAGCCGACGCCACCAACGGCTGCAAAGATAAACGTCGCAGCTCTTTCCCCGTATCGATATCCAAAACATGCAAACGATGGGCGCTCAGCGCGATCGCCAGGCGATCCTGGTCCGCCGGGCAAACCTGGATCAGCGGGCCTTCCCCGATCGAAAACTCCCGGATCGGCTCGCCGTCACCCAGATCCCACAGACTGACGCTGACGTCCTCAGCGACAAGCGCCAGCCCGGCGTGTCCACAGAATTGTACGCAACGCAGGGGTTGTTCCGTCACGCGGCGATAGATTTCGTGGGCACCTCGGAGGTCCCACAGCCGCAATTCTCCCCCCCGCGGTTTGTGTTCACCAACGACCAGGGCCACGTCCCGTCGCGGGGAGATGGCCACCCCGTTGGCCAGCGAACCGAGCACAAAACGTTGGACTTTTCGCAACCGCCGCAAATCCCAGACCAGCACCTCTCCCGAAATGTCGACGGACATCGCCAGTAGCCCGTCGGCCGAGACATCAACACTGGAAACCGGGTGCTGGTGGCCTCGCAAAGTACAGACCGGATCGCTGGGCACCACCGGCCCTGCGGACGTTGTTTCCAGACCGCTGGGCAGGACAGTCTCCTCATCGAAGATCGCGGTTTCCAGTTGTTTTTCGGTGAGGCTGGCGCCGAACAGGTTGGCACCGCGGAGGTCGGTGTTCTCCAGCCGCGCACCCCAGAGGTTGGCATTTTTTAGATTGGCTCGGCAAAAGACGGCACCGGACAGGTCGGCCCGGGAAAGGTCTGCATTTTCCAGGTTGGCATCGGCAGCCTGAACGGATTCCAGAATCGCATCTTCCAGCCGAGCGTTTTGGAGTTCAGCGCCGGTCAAGTCCGCATCCCGCAGTTCGCATCTGGTGATCCGCGCCTCCCGCGCATGGCAGCCAGACAGATCCGCACTGCTTAACGTGGCCATTTCCAGGTTGGCTTGTTCCAGCACCGCTTTACGGACACTGGCACCAAACAGGTTGGCTTCGCGAAGGTTTGCCCGGTGCAAATCCGCTTCGTCCAGCAGCGCGCCTTGCAGATTGGTGCGCCGCAAGTGCGCATCGCGCAGGTTAGCGCCCTGGAGGTCCGCTTCGGGGAGCTTGGCGTTGTTTAGGGTGGCGGATGTGAGGTTCGCGCCGCTGAACACCGCACCGGTCGCATCGGCTTGTTGCAAGTTGGCGGTCTGCAGAGCGGCGCCACTGAGTCGTGCGCCCCAGAGATAGGCGTTCAAGAGATTCGCGCCATTCATTTGGGCGTCGGAAAAATCGGCGGGGGCCAGACGCGCCCCGTTGAGGTCGGCACCGGAAAAGATCGCCCGCACCGCCTTGGCACCCGCCAGGTTCGCGCCCCACAGATTGCTCCCTTCCAAATGAGCTCCCACAAGGTTGGCCGTCACCAGAATGGCCCCCGACAGGTCCGCTTCGCGAAGCGTGGCCTCTTCCAGGTTGGCCGACGTCAGCTTGGCCCCCCATAAATCCGCCTGCGAAAGGTCTGCCGCCCTGAAGTTGACGCGGTTCAGCACCGCCCCGCGCAAATAGGCCCCCGCAAGTTGCCGGCCCGACAGGTCCGCACCCTCCAACGCGTCCAGCTCGACATCCGCCAGGACACTGGGGCGCCAAAGACGATACCACGGACCGCGAAACTTGCTGATAATACGCTGCATAGGCCCCCTCATTCTAATCCAAGCTGCATCGATCGGAAAAGCAGGAACCTTCACAAACTGTGTGGCGAAGGAGAACCACCAAGCGAGAGGGGACGGTGGCAGATCCCAGCTCGGCAGGCTGGGATGAGCGAAAAAGTCTGGTTTCTGACGAACTGCGCTTTCGGCGAACGGCCGAATGCCGAACAGCTGGCCAAACTGGAATCGCGTTACCTCTCCCGCAAATTTTCTCGAAATCGCCCCATNNCTGGCCAGCGGGCGCGCGGCCATCTGCCAGGTTACCCCCCCTGGCCGGATTGCGATCCTGGCATGTGTCGAACCTGGGGAGGAGTCTGGTGCACGGACCCGCTTGGCGCCCGGCAACGATAAGTACACCAAGGCGGTCGAAAAATTTAACGATGTTCTTGATCCAGAGGAAATGAACTGCTTGACGCAGCAGCAAGCCGAGTTGGCTGTGGGGATCACTCAGCAAACGGGACTGCGCCGGCAGCGGATCGGAAGACGTTTGCAAAATTTTTTGACCGTAGCGTCGCTGGTCGGGCAGCTGGACAGGGATCCCCCCCTGGCTCCGCAGGCCTCCTGGCAAACCTGCCACAAGCCGCACCACCCGCCTGGCTCGATGCAGCCACCACCCCCTACGGTTGTACATCCCGCTGGGCGCTGGCATACTCGCAGCTACTGGCAGCCGGCAAAGGAAGCTCAACGCCCCCGACGGCTCGACCTGTACAAGGAGCGCCGCAGCCAGCCATGGGCCCGACGATTCCCGCAGTCAGGCCGTCTCCAACGCGGGGGGAGCGGGGCGGCCTGACCCAGCCAGACTGGGATCTTCCCAGGTACATCGTGACGTCTTTCCCACCCGAAGACCGGCCGGTGGCCGATGCAGCAGCCGATCCTTCCGCCGACTCGGCGGCCGCGGCGGCCGAAGACGAGTACGTGCTGCAGGAAGAGGAAACGCCCCCACCACCCGATGCGTGGACGCAAGCGATGCAACGCAGGATCGCCGAGCGGCGTTGGCTAGACGACCCGAAAGGGGGCATGGAGGAGGGCGAGGAGTCGCTGCGTTTGTCGCTGCGCGACTGCCTGTTGCTGACCACGATTGCCGCCGGCCTGCTGGCACTGTTCCGCTTTGTGCGGCCCGACCGCTACGCTCTCACACTGGGCCTGCTGGCCTTGGTCTGCCTGATGGTGCTCTCGCTGTACCGACCCAGGAACAGCATCCTGACCATTGGCTGGTGGGTATTGCTGACCGTGTACCTGATTACCGCCCTGGCCGTCACCTTGGGTGTCTAAAATGTCGATCCGCGTCGAATTCTTTGGCATCCCCCGGCAGCGGGCGGGTGTGGCGGCCACCACCGCCACAGGACGCCGGTTGGGCGACGTGCTGGCGGAACTTGAGCGAAAATATCCTGGCTTGGCCGAATGTTGTATTCGAGCGGGGCGATTAGAGCCTGGTTACACCGCCAACCTGGGGGGCAACCGGTTCGTGACCGATCCGGAAACAGAATTGGCTGCCGCGGACGTGCTATTGATCCTCTCTGCCGATGCCGGTGGCTGATCCGGCCGCCTGTTGCAGGTCGCTGGCCCCGTCCCCCTCCCCGCCGGTCATGACGTACTGAGCGTTCCAGATCACCGCGCAAGTGGAATGGCAATCGGCAAGCCGTCTGATCTGGCGAACATTTTCCACGGGCGCGATACCCAGATTTTCGACAACCTCGTCGGCCAGGCGGCTTAGCAAATACACCTTGTTCTTTTCCAGGGCCCGCAGCAGTTGGTAGGCGGTGGGGGCATCCGGCGACCGCTCCCGGCGGATCTGGCGATATGCAAGGTCCCGACTTTCCGCCTGGGTTATTTTCAGCAGAGCGGTACCTGGTGCTGCCGCCAGGTCGGAGCAGATGGCAATCGCACCTTCGTCCTCTACGAGGTTCATCGCCGCGGCCAACGCGCGACCTACATTCTCCCAAGTCTGACACGCCGCGGCGCCTTCGATACCTGCAACCACCAGACTCGCTCGTCGCGGCGACCGATAGTACCAGGCTTCGCGGCACAATCGCCGGCCTCGCTGGTAGATGGCACCGCTGTTCCCGGCCAGCACGTGCAAGATGCTGTCGCCAGGACCGGGCACGACCTGGATCGCCAGGCTGACACCCAGCCACCACCCCGCTTCATCCGCTTCGCGGAGTCGAAGCTGGCGGCGTTTGGCCGAGCGATAGTTGCCGGCAGCGCGAAACCGCTGCTGCGTGGCCTGGTCGGAAAATGTGGGAAACAGCCCGCCAAACGCGCCGCCATAGTCCAGATGCGACTCGAGGCGTAAACATCCGATCGGCAACACCACATCGGCGTCCCACAGTACACGGTTCACATAAATCGGCTCGCCGGCCGCGGAGGCGGCCAGATAGCCCAGCTCGTCACGCTGCGTGGGGTCGTGCGTGACCAGCGACACACGTCGCCGAACGGACGCGGGCAACTGGCAACGAGGATCTGGCCAACCGGTGTTTGATTCCTGGCAGGCCTGCAGCACCGTGATTTCCTCCGGTTTCGCACCGGCCTCCAGCAGCGAGGCCACCACACCAGCAACCAGCTGGGCGGCACAGGGAAGGCCGTCCGCCAAGGCCAGGGCAATCCGGTCCCCCGGTGCAATCGCCATTTTTAGGGGTGGGAAGTCGAGCGGATCGACCAGGGCGGCCGCCACGGCCGCCGCCGGATCGTCCAACGCCGCTTGTCGAGGCCGACCGTATGCCCCAATCAGCTCGGGAGGATCCAAGCGGAGGGGGACCGTCGAGCCGGTTCCGTATTTGAGCACCATTTCCATGTCGCTCATCATACTCCCGTTTACCTTTTCGCGATAGTTCCGAATAATCCAGGTCTCTGCGACGTTAATCTCAAACACCATTCTCCACACCAAGGAACGCTTAGATGGTTTTTCCCAACAAGCTGCGAAATCCCGTTACGGCGAAGTGGCCGATGGGGATGGCAGGCATGCTGGTCATCGCCCTGCTGGCCAGCTGCGGTGATCCGCACACGTCTCCCGATGCGATTGTGGATGGCAGGCCGGACCGAGCGGCGACCGAACCGAACCAGCCGACTGCCAAGGAAATTCTGGCAGCCATGATTGAAAAATACCGCCGGGCCAAGACATACAGCGATACGGCCTTCGTGCAACTAACGCTGAACACGCCCGAGGGCAAACACCAAGAACAGTTGTCGATCGCCGTCACGTTCGCTCGCCCAAACCGCATCCGCCTTGCCCGCCAGGATTTTCTGGTAATCAGCGACGGCCAGAAATTGTGGGGCAAGCTATTGCACCTGGCGGACCAGGTGGTGGTTGCCCAGGCGCCTGAAAAAATCGTGGTTCCCGACTTTTACGACAACCAGGCCATCAGTCTCCTGATGCAGCCTGGCATCGAAGGGCACTCCATCCAGCTGGATCTACTGGCCGCAGATCAGCCTCTGAAGGACCTGCGCCAATCCCACCTCAAGTCGCGGGTTCTGGAACCGGCGCGACATGAGGGTCGCGATTGCCACCGTTTGAGTTTCCGGACTGCAGCGGGCGATGTCGTGTTTTGGATCGATCAGGAGAATTCGATTTTGCGGCGTCTTGAATACCCCACCGACGAACTGAAGAAATCGATCAACGCGGTGGTGGACGAAGTGACGATGATCGCCGAATTCCGCGACGCGCAGCTGGACCTCGAAATCGACCCGCAGGTCTTTTTCTGGAAACCGGCGGAAAAGGAGACCCAGGTACGGTATTTCGTCCCCCCGCCCGATCCGCGGCTGGCCCCCCATCCCTTGCTGGGCCAGCCCGCGGCACAGCTGACGATCCACAGTTCCTCAGGCGCGAAACGGCAGCTGGCGGACCTGCAAGGCAAAATCATCGTGATCGATTTCTGGGCCACCTGGTGTCATTTCTGCATGGAAGCCATGCCCAAGTTCGCCGCCGCCAGCCAAAAGTTTCGCGACAGCCAAGAGGTCGAGTTTCTGGCCGTGTCGCTCGACTCGCCCGATGTCACCGATCAGGACCTGGCAGCCCAGCTGCAGAAATCGGGGCTCGACGTGACCTGGTCCCGCGTCGCCGGAGCCGATCCGCTGCAGACGACGCTCGACGCCTTCCAGCTAGAGGCCATACCCGCTTATTGCATCTTGGACAAGCAAGGCCGTGTGCAATTTGTGCACGAAGGTGGCGACCTGGAATCCGACACCAAACTGCCCGAACTGGTGAACAAGATCCTGGCGGGCGAGGATTTAACCCGTCAGGCCCATCAAGAATGGGCCCGACTGCAAAAAGAGTACGCCCAGAAACTACGCCTCGCCCAAGCCGACGAGATCACCGATACGGTGCCAATCCAGCGGGCCGAACCTAAAGAGCGTCAGGAACCGCAGGATTTTCTGCTCAGCCAGCTGTGGAACAACTCGGAGCTGAAAAATCCCGGCAACCTTATGATGGGCTCCGGGCCACAGAACGAACCGCAGGTCGTGGTGGTCGACGGTCTGCACGATATCGTTCTGCTAAACACTCAGGGAAAAATCATCGCTCGACACGGTGAGCAGCTTCCCGAACAAGCGGCCATTTCTTTTCTCCGCCGCGGTCAATCGGATGACGGCAGGCCGATCTACGTCGCGGGTGGCGCCGGTGTCCCGAAGTTTTTCGTGTTCGATCACCAGTGGAAGTTGTTGCTGGCCTATCCGCCGGAAGATACCGCTCAGGTCTATGACGTGCTGCCGGTCGACCTGGATGGGGACGGCGGTTCGGAACTTTGCGTCGGTTACTTCAACGAAGCGGGTGTGCATGCCGTCCGGCTGGACGGCCAGCGCCTCTGGCGGAACCGTTCGGTCAGCAGCGTCAGTGACCTGGAAGCCGTATCGGACGGCAAAGAGGGTCCCGTCCAGTTGCTGTGCGCCCACTCGTTCGGGACGCTGGATTGGCTCGACAGCCAGGGGCAAAGCCTGTCGCCCATTCGCGTTGCCAACCGTGCCGTGACCCATGTGGCGGTTGCCGACAGCGAAAGCGACCCCGATCTGCAAATCGCCGCAGTGACCATCGACCCCTCGCAACGCCGATCGCTGGTTGGCATTTCGCGATCGGGCGAAATGCAGTGGCAACACCTGCTGCCGCCGGGCGAACACGAAAGTCCCATCGATATGCTGGCCTTTGGTGAACTGGTTCCCGGCCAACCAGGCTACTGGCTGGTGGCCACCGCCGACGGCACCTTGCACATCGTCTCGCAGGACGGCCAGCAAATCGATCGCTTGGCGACCGGTCGGAAACTTTTCGGATTTACCACCGGAAGATTCGACGACCAGGGCGTGCTGCTCATTTCCAGTGACCAGGGCGTGACCGCCTACGCCGTCGACAAGAAAGACAAGAAAGAATAGTCCACCCCACCTTGTGAAGTTCAGCGAACCCAGGAGCTTGTATCGCCGTGGCCAAACGATCCATTGATGACGTCGAGGTTGCCTCGAAAACCGTGCTGATGCGTGTCGATTTTAACGTGCCGCTGGACGACCACCAGCAGATTACCGACGATCGTCGGATACGCATGGCGCTCCCCTCCATCCATTCCGTGCTCGACCGGGGCGGCAAGCTGATCTTGATCAGTCATCTTGGCCGCCCCAGCGGTGCCGCGGATGACGCCGAGAAATTCAGCCTGCGACCCGCCGCTCAGCGGCTCAGCAAGTTCCTAAAACGCGACGTCCAGTTTGCCGCCGACACCGTCGGGCCGGATGCCGTGCAAAAGGCAGCGGCCCTGGCCGCTGGCGAGGTGCTGGTCGTGGAAAATTTGCGGTTTGAACCGGGCGAGAAAAAAGGCGATCCCCAGTTCGCCGCCGCCCTGGCCGAACTGGGCGACATCTACTGCAATAATGCCTTCGGCACCTGCCACCGCCAAGACGCCTCCATGGTCGCCGTCCCCCAAGCCATGGCCGGCAAACCACGCGTGGTCGGATCGCTGGTCGCCAAGGAGATTCAATACTTAAGCGATGTGATTTCCCACCCGCAGCGGCCGTTCGTGGCCATCCTGGGTGGCGTGAAAGTTTCCGACAAGATCAACGTCATTCAAAACCTGCTGAAAATCTGTGACCGCATCCTGATCGGGGGTGCCATGGCGTACACGTTTTCCCTGGCCCGCGGAGGACGTGTGGGCAACAGCAAAGTGGAAGCCGACAAGGTCGAACTGGCAGAGTCCCTGCTGAACATGGGAGGCGATAAACTGCTGCTGCCCGTCGATACCCATTGCGGTGACGCGTTCCGCGCCGACTGCAACAAGCAGGTCGTCAAGGCCGGCCAGATTCCCGATGGTTTCGAAGGACTTGATATCGGACCCGATACGGCTGCACGGTTCGCCGATCAAATCAAGACCGCAAAAACCGTCGTCTGGAACGGGCCGATGGGCGTCTTCGAAATGCCCCCCTTCGACGCCGGAACCAAGGCCGTCGCCCAGGCCATCGCTCAGGGAGATGCCATCAGTATTATCGGAGGCGGTGACAGCGCGGCCGCCATCGAGATCCTGGGATTCGCCGATCAGGTGACCCACGTCAGCACCGGAGGGGGTGCCAGCCTGGAAATGCTGGAAGGAAAAAAGTTCGCCGCCGTCGAACTGCTGGACGACGCTTAGCGACAAACGACAAAAAGACCCCGTCGGCCAGCCGGGCGGCCGAGGGGCCACACCCCACAACATGCCCCACCGACCCTTCCCAATCGGTGCCCACCCGCCTGGCCGCTTGTTCGGCCAACCCCCGCCCCCGGCTGGCTGCGGGGCAATGGGTGGAAAGTGCCCCCAAACCACCCCTTTGGGGGGTACCGCGCGGCGGTTCCTGCTCGTCCCCAACCTGCCTCGATCGGCCTCCGGCGGGCCGCCGTGGCCAGGATCTGCCAGAAAAAGCCCAAAATAAACGGGGTTGGGGGCAAACCTGGGGTCGAAGGCGGTTGAGCGATCTGGACGGTCGCTGCCAAAGCCTCCCTTCCGCCTGTCGGCGGGGAAGTTGCCAGTTGGTGTGCGCCAAACGATGATAGAAGTTATGAATCCTAAAATTCCCCACCGCGACGTGTTGCGCCAGGTTCGCCCGGCGCTGGTATTGACGCTGTTGATTGCCTGGGCGGCGCCGGCGGGTGCCGATCCTGGCTGGACCGACCAGGTCGACGCCCACCTGGCGGCCGGTGAATTTTCCTCGGCCCTGCGAATCGCCGATTCCGCTCCGGCCGACCAGCGGCCCGGTCTGCTGCGTCGGATCGCAGTTGCGCAAAACGACCAGGGTGCCAGGCGAGCGGCCGAGCAAACGTTGCGGCGTATCGACGACGATCGCGCCCGCGCCGCGGCCCTCGACCATATCCTCGCTCAACGCTTCGGTGGCCCCGATCCCGTTCTCGCTCAATTCGGCGATGGCGGCGGCGACGGGGGCGGCAGTGGCGGTGCGACGACGGCCGACTTCGACGCGATTATTGAGCTGATGACGACGACAATCGATCCGGACTCCTGGGACGAGACGGGTGGCCCGGGAACGATCCACGAGTTTGAAGGGGGCGTGGTCGTGGATGCCACCGGAGTCCTGCAGCGGACCACGCGGACGGAGGCCGGTCAGCCGCTGGCGGACCTGCGAACTGGCGCGCTACGATCCGACGCTCCCAGCGACGTACGCAGGAGTTCGCCGCTACGTAAGGTTTCCCTGCCCAGATTGGAACTGGCCGTTCAGCTGCGGGCCGCGGCAGGGCAGGGTCCTGACCGGGAGATGCAACTGTTGGCCGGCTTGACGCGGATCGAATATGTGCTGGCCTATCCGGAAACCGGCGACCTGGTGATTGCCGGTCCGGCGGGGGACTGGCGACGGAATGAGGAGGGGCGCCTTGTCAACTCGGAATCGGGTCGCCCTCTCCTGCGGCTGGACGACCTGGTCGTCATCCTGCGACAGATCACCGGCAACTCCGGCAGCCGCTTCGGTTGCTCGATCACCCCTCGCCAGCAGTCGCTGGCGCGTGTCAAAGCCTTTGTGGCCGAATCGTCGCAAAAGCCGTTAAAGCCTGGGCAACGGGCACGCCAACAGTGGCTGGAACAACTGCGTGCGGCCGTGGGCACTCAAGACATCGAAGTCTACGGCATTGATGCCGGAACGCGTGCGGCCAGGATACTGGTCGAAGCCGACTACCACATGAAACGGATCGGGATCGGCTTGGAGCCGGGCACGGACGGCCTGGTCAGTTACCTGCAATC
>WVZU01000291.1:0-3100 GCA_011772275.1 Planctomycetales bacterium
AGCTGGTTGATTATGTGTTGAGCGATACGAGGGGGTCGTTGGGCCTGTTCCTGCCTGAACTGGCATTGATTGGCACGATCATCCTGATGCTGCTGTTGCGGATCGGGACAGTCACGCGGCGGTTGCTGCCGACCTGGTTGCTGGCCTTGCTGGGGTCGGCGGTGGCGCTGGCCTTGTCGGCCCCTTGGATCTTCTTCGCTGCCCCGCGGGAGGAGATTTTTACCGGGCTGTTGGTCTACGATTCGTTCACGGTCTTCTTCCGGTCGTTGCTGGTCTTTTTCGCGCTGTTGTTCGTGATTCTCACCCGGATTTCGGGAATTCCCGACGAAGAAGACGCGGCCGACTTCTATACGCTGGTCTTGGGCGCGGTGCTGGGAATGTGCCTGATGGCATCGGCCAACCATCTGTTGATGATTTTCCTGGCGGTCGAGATGGCCAGCGTACCGTCGTACGTTCTGGCCGGGATGCTGAAGGGGCGCCGCCAGTCCAGCGAGGCGGCTTTGAAGTACGCCATTTACGGAGCGGGGGCGGCGGGGGTCATGTTGTACGGGATCAGCCTGATCGCCGGCATCACCGGCTCGGCCCACCTCCCCACCATCGCCGCTCGACTGGCCGCCGGAGCTGCGTCCGAGGGACCGCTGGTCTTGTTGCTGGGCGGCCTCATGATCCTGGTGGGACTGGCCTTCAAATTGTCCGCCGTACCGTTCCATTTCTGGTGTCCCGACGTGTTTGAAGGGGCGTCGGCCGAGGTGAATGCCTTTTTGTCCGTGGCCTCCAAGGCCGCCGCGCTGGCCCTGCTGGTGCGGGTGGCGATTGGGGTCAGCAGCGTTTCGCCGGAACCGGTACCGGCCCAGGTGGTCCAGCCGGCGGAGGCGGCGACCGAGGTGGTGCAAGCGATGGCCGGGCCGTCCTCCGCTGCGCAGCAGGAGCGTTTGCAGCGGATCCGGACGCTGATCAGCTACGTGATTGCCGTGATGGCCGCCGTGACCTGCACCTTTGGCAACCTGGCCGCCTACGGTCAGACCAATATCAAACGCCTGCTGGCCTATTCCACCATCGCCCACGCCGGCTACATGATGATGCCGGTCGCCGCCGGCCTGGCCCTGATGTCGGCCGATCCGGTGGCCTCCCAGAAGGCGTTTGCGTCGATGCTGCTTTACGTCGGAATTTACGTCTTTATGAACCTGGGCGCCTTCGCGATCGTCGCCTTCCTTCGCAATACGATCTTCAGCGAAGAGATCGATGACTACGCAGGCCTGATCACCGGCAGTCCCGGCATCGTGGTCTGTTTCGGGGCGATTCTGTTCAGCCTGATCGGCCTGCCGCCGCTGGCCGGTTTTCTGGGTAAATTGGTCATCTTCGCGGGACTGGTCGACGCCAAAATGTACACGCTGCTCTTCATCGGCGGGATCAACACGGCCATCAGCCTCTTCTATTACTTGCGGGTGGTCAAAGTGATGACGATGGACCCGGAACCCGATCGGCGGGGAGCGGCCAGTTTTTCCATGTTGTCGGTGGGGGGACTCTACGTGGCCGTGATCACCGCTCCCGTGCTGTTTTTGATTTTGCAGTGGAATGGGCTCAACCAGTGGGCCCTGGCGGCTTGCCAGCACCTGTTCGGCTGACGGGCGGATATGCAACCAACGAATTTCGAAAACTCGGTCGATCTGCTTAACCAGCTCCTGGTGATCCATTACCGTTCGCTGCCGATGTACCTGGTGGACGCTTCCCCCTGGACGCACCGTGGCGACGAGAAGGCAACCGAGGCCTTGCACGATATCGTGACCGACCAGCGTCAGGTCTGCCAGCGGATTGCCGATTCGGTCATCCAGCGGGGGGGAATCGTCGCCATGGGAGATTACCCGACCGAATTTACCGACATGAATTTTCTTTCCCTGGATTATCTGGTCAAACGCCTGATCGAGCTTCAGCAGCAAGCGATCGAGGCGATCGGTGGCCTGGCAGATCGACTCTGGAACGACCCGCCGGCCCAGTCGCTGGCCAAGGAATCGCTGGGCGCGGCCAAGGCCCATTTGCAGGCGCTGCAGGAGTTGACGGCCCAGATGTCCAACGCCGGCTGACCCATGGCGCTGATCGATACCCATGCGCATCTGGACCAGGACGAGTTTGCGGAAGACCAGGTCGAGGTAATCCAACGCGCCACCGCGGCGGGCGTGGAAAAGATCGTGGCGGTGGGGGTCGGGGTGGAGTCCAGCCGGCGGTCGATCCGCCTGGCCGCCCAGTATCCGGCCGTCTACGCCGCGGTGGGCATTCAGCCCAACTACTGTGCGGAGGCCCAACCTGGGGATTGGGATCAGATTGTGCGTTGGGTCCAGCAGCCGAAGGTGGTTGGCATTGGCGAGACGGGGCTGGACCGCCATTGGGACTATACGCCTTTCGATCTGCAGCAAGACTATTTTGATCGGCACCTGCGGCTGTCGCAGGCCAGGGGCCTGCCGTTTATTGTCCATACGCGTGACAGCGAGGCGGATGTGGTGGCCATGTTACGCGAAGCCCGCCAGCGTGGACCGCTTTGTGGCGTCATGCACTCGTTTGTGGGCGAGGCAGCGGTGGCGGCCGAGTGTCTGGAGATGGGTTTATACATCAGTTTTGCGGGCATGGTGACGTTCAAAAAGTCGGACGCATTGCGGGCCGTGGCGGCCACTATCCCGGACGATCGCATTTTGGTCGAAACCGATGCACCCTATTTGTCACCGGCCCCCCGCCGCGGCCGACGTAACGAACCGGCCCATCTGGTCCACACCGCTCGACTGCTGGCCGAAGTTCGCCAGCAGGATTTTGACCATTTCGCCCGCCTCACCACGGACAACGCCTGCCGGCTGTTCCCCTTTTCAGGGGTGGAATTTGCCACCGGGTACGTGATAGGCTGAAGGGGAAGGATGTCGCGGCAGGAAGTTTTCAGGAGGATGAAGAGATTCGACGATGAGCAAATTTATCTTTGTTACCGGAGGCGTTGTCAGTTCGCTGGGTAAGGGGCTGACCAGCGCCTCGATCGGCATGCTGCTGGAACACCGCGGCTTGCGGGTGCGGATGCAGAAGCTGGACCCCTACATCAATGTGGACCCGGGGACGATGAGCC
>WVZU01000291.1:3136-5811 GCA_011772275.1 Planctomycetales bacterium
CCAACAGCCTCTTGACCCGCGACTCGAATTACACAACCGGCCAGATCTATCAGGCGGTGATCAACAAGGAGCGGCGGGGCGAGTTCCTGGGGAAGACGGTGCAGGTCATTCCGCATGTGACCAACGAGATCAAGAGCGTCATCCACAAGCTGGCTGACGAGGAGGTGGATGTCGTCATCACCGAGATCGGGGGTACGGTGGGCGATATCGAAAGCCAGCCGTTCCTGGAAGCCATCCGGCAATTTGTCCTGGACGTTGGTAAGGAAAACTGTCTCTATATCCACCTGACGCTGGTGCCGTATCTGAAAGCGGCGGGCGAATTGAAGACCAAGCCGACTCAGCATTCGGTCGGCCAGCTGCGCCAGATCGGTGTGCAGCCAGACGTTTTGATCTGCCGGACCGAACGATCCATGTCGCGCGATGACCGCGAAAAGATCGCTCTGTTTTGCAACGTGCCGATCGACGCGGTGATTGAGGAAAAGGACAAAGATTTTTCGATCTACGAAGTCCCCTTCAGCCTCGCCGATAACGGGCTGGACCGGTTGATCGTGGACCGCTTGCAGTTGGATGCCGACACGCTGGACCTGGACGACTGGCGCGAGCTGATGCACCGGCTGAAGAATCCGGAACACGAGATCAGCATTGCCGTCGTCGGCAAATATGCCGCTCACCGAGATGCCTACAAATCGATCTACGAGGCCCTGGATCACGCCGGGATCGCTCACTGCGCTCAGGTCCGCATTCAGCCGATTCAGAGCGAGCAGATTGAGCGGGAGGGTCCTGAGCGGTTATTGTCGGGCTACGACGGGATCCTGGTGCCGGGCGGCTTTGGCGAACGGGGGATCGAGGGCAAAGTGCAGGCGATCCGTTTTGCCCGCGAGCGGTCGCTGCCGTTTTTGGGCATCTGCCTGGGGATGCAGTGCGCGGTGATAGAGTTTGCCCGCAACGTGGTCGGCCTGGCCGACGCGCACTCGACCGAATTCAACAAGGACACGCCGCACCCGGTGATCTGTCTGCTGGATGAACAGCGAACGATCACCGACAAGGGCGGGACGATGCGCCTGGGGGCTCAAGAGGCCCTCCTGGACCCGGAAAGCCTGGCGCGGCGAGCCTACGCGACAGATACAATTTCGGAACGGCACCGACATCGCTACGAATTCAACAACGTGTATCGCCAGCAATTCGCCGCTCACGGAATGCGGTTCGCCGCGACCAGCCAGGACGACAAGCTGGTGGAGATTGTCGAAGTGGTCGATCATCCCTGGTTTGTGGCGGTGCAGTTCCACCCGGAATTCAAGTCAAAACCAACCCAAGCCCAGCCGTTGTTCGCCGGCTTCATTGACCAGGCCATCCAGCACCACGCTCTCCGCGCTCGACGTGCTCAACATCATGACAGCGCGGCCGACGAACAGGCCGGTACCAACCTTACCTGAACCGATGCCAGAAGAAAAAAAGATCATCATTGACGAGGACTGGAAATCACGTGTTCAGTCCGAAAAAGAACAGGCGGCTCAGGCAAAGCCGCCCACGGAGGCCTCCACCGAGCCCGCCGCGGCCGATGCCGGGGGCCATCCGTTGCCGCCGGCCGATTTCCAGACCATCGTCAGCTTGCTGGCCACGCAGGCGATGATGAGCCTGGGGGCGCTGCCCAATCCGATCACCGGCAATGCGGCGGTGCATCCGCAGCAGGCCAAGCACTTTATTGACTTGTTGGCCGTGCTGGAAGAAAAGACCCGGGGGAACCTGTCGATGGCCGAACAGCAGGAATTGGAGAAGCTGCTGCACGAACTGCGGATGGTCTTTGTGGCCGTTCAGCAACAGCCGCCGCCGCCCGCATCTCCCGCCGCCTCGTAGCCCCCGGCGGGGGACGAACCGAGCGGGCCCGGCCACCAGCTGCGTGTAACAAGTTGCGTGCGACAAGCAGCTGGGCGGCCCCCCGCAGCAAAAACGTGCCCGGCCCCGTGGGAAGGCGGATGTCGTTCCCTGGCTGCCGTCGCAGAGCCGGATGGCGCTTGCCGTTGCCCGGTCGCGATGAACGCCGCTTGACCGCCACAGCGACCCGGCACCGTTCCTCGTGGCGGTCGGTTCTTTCGCCTTGGGCCGCAAAAAAAACGCCATGCCCGGCCAGTCGTGTCAGCTGACATCCTTGCCAACAGTCCCGGTCGAGGTGACTTACATTCCTATTCGGGCGACACGGGGCAAGTTTACTTCAGATGCCGTTAACGTTGGCCGGGCATGGACGCGTTGCATCCGGATTTGTCAGAAACCTTCTAGCCGGCGACGGTAAGACTTTGCCTGGCAAGGCAGACGACGCGATTTGGCTGCCAGCGGATGGATCCGGCGTTGAGCCGCAAATGGCGATGTCGCACGTGGCCAGGCCAGGTCGTGGCCCCCGCACAGCAGGTGGCTTGTGAAAAATCCGGGTGAATCCTTTCTGGTGATTGAATTTCGTTACGCGGGGATCGTGTAATTGTCAAACAGGATCCATGTTTTTGCTGGATCGTTTGCTCGCGGTATGCCACCGGTTTCGTTCCCGGCCCGCGGCGGCCGGGCAGAAAAACCCCGGCTGGGTCCTCCAGGACCCCAGGGATGCTGGGGCCTGGCATGGTCTTGGCTGAGCGATTGTTTGTTTGTGGCCAGCCAGGCGAGGGGGAGTGGCAGTAACGGGTTGTCTC
>WVZU01000045.1:0-4143 GCA_011772275.1 Planctomycetales bacterium
CTCTGTTGGCTCGGTTACCTTATGTTCAAAAAATGTGAAAAAAACAGGCCAGGAACCGTGGCTCGGCTTTGAAGGCGGTTGTGTCCAGCGGACCGCTGAAGTTGTCTTGCCTCAGGGCACCTCACGATCGATTGATGATTGTTGATTATTGAAGTGAAGAGCCAGGCTCCGGCCTCAAAGAGGCCGGCTACAGAAGGCCCTCTGCCTCTCGACTTGTTTTTGAATCGCCGGGAGGCCATGGCACCGCCCGCGCTCAGCAGCCTCCGTCGGTCTGCGGCTCCCGATTCGCCGGCAAGCGATCGTCACCTGTGCCGGAATCCGTCCCGCCGCTGTCCAGGTTGGGAACGACTTCCATCTGGTGGGTTTTTTCCTGAGCGGGATTCCCGCGGCGGCGGCCAAAATTTGCTCGGCTCCCCGGCAAAGCCCAACCCGCCGCCGCGATACAGGCTACAATACAACTCATGGCATTCCAGTTGATCGCTCACCGCGGCGCCTCACACGACGCGCCGGAAAACACCCTGGCCGCCGTCCAGCTGGCGTGGCAACAACAGGCGGATGCCGTGGAAATTGACTGCCGGATCACCGCCGACGGCCATCCCGTCGTGATCCACGATTTCGACCTGAGGAGTGCGGCCGGCGCCGATTGGAACATCCACGAAACCGATCTGGCTCGACTCAAGACGCTCACCGTCGGAAAATCACCATCGGCCGCCTGGCCTGGCCAGCAGGTCCCCACCCTGGCCGAAGTCATCCAAACGATCCCAGACGGCAAACGGTTGCTGATCGAGATCAAGACAAGCAACGAGATTACAGGCCCGCTGACTCGGACCATGCGGGAGGCGGGCCGCGCGGCACAGCAACTGGTTGTGACCAGCTATGACGTCGGCGTGTTGTACGGAGTCCGCCAAGAATCGCCCCAAACGACATGCTACCTCGTCGGACGCTTCGTGCCCGACCCAACCCGCAGCCGCTGGTGGCCGGGGGTCGACGAGTTGATCCGGATCGCTGAGCTGGCCAAAGCCCAGGGATTAAACGTCAGCGACTTTCCGGGCCTTGATCGGGATTTTTGCCGGACGGTCACCGCAACCGGCATGGAGTTGTACGTGTGGACGGTCGATGACCCGCAGCGGGCCCGCCAGCTGATCGACCTGGGCGTACAAGGCCTCTTCACCAACCGCCCCGGCTGGCTGCGGGAACAACTGAAGGGCTAAATAGGCCCACAAAATAGGGGCAACGCCAGCAAAAGGGGCCTGGGGCAGCAAAAAAGGCCTGGTACCAATCACACGTTCAGCTGTAGCCGGCTTCTGTGAAGCCGGGCGTTCGCCAGCTGGGGCTGACCTGGCCTCCTGCCGCCACCCCCCGCAGCAGGCATTCCCCGCGCTCGAACCGATGCGGGGGACAGCTTTCTGGCGCGGGCTGCGGCTCGCCCCTGCCAGGCCNNCTCAGACAAATCCGTGATCTTGAAACCACCGCCACGTGTCTTCCACCGTTTCCACCAAGGGGCGGTTACGATAACCAAGTTCCGCCTCGGCCCGAGCGCTGGAGTAATTTCGGGGCAGGTTCGCAATCGCGATCGCGCCCGAGTTGAAGCTGGGTTCGTTGCCCGTGATCAGGGTGCCAAGGTCTCCGACCCAACCGACCAGACGGGCACCAACGCGGCCCAGACGGCGCAAGGGGCGGCGAGCCCCGGTGACCTGAGCGAACAAACGCCAGCCGTCCAGGTAGGACATCGTCCGGCCGGCCAGAATGTAGCGCCGGCCCCGCTGCCCCTTTTCGAGGGCGGCCAGGATGCCGTCGGCCACGTCGCGGACGTCCGCCACGCTGAAGTAACCCGCCGGCGCCAACCAACCCCGACCCCGACCGACCTCCAGCAACATCTGCCCGGAGGACGGCTTCCAGTCCCAGGGTCCCAACATGAAGCTCGGGTTGACAATCACCCCGTCCAAACCGGCAGCGACCTGGGCCGCAATCTCCTCTTCGGCCTCATACTTGGTCAAGAGGTACGGTGTCGTGATCGACTTGTCAAACGGCGTCTCCTCGTCCGCCGCTACCTCCAGCGATTTGGTTCCGATCGCATCGGTGCTGGAGACATGCAGCATGCGGATGTTTTCGCGGCGAGCGGCGAGGGCCACATTCCGCGTGCCTTCCACATTGACCGCTCGAAATTGATCGATGTTCGTCCGTCCGATCTTGACCATGGCGGCCGAGTGGATGATCTGCGCGACGCCGGTAGCCGCCTGGCTGACCGCCTGGCGGTCCCGCGTATCCCCGTAGCAGACATCGACCTTGAGTCCCGCCAAGGGGCGAGCGTCCGAGCCGCGGCGGACCAGGACCCGCACGGAGCGGCCCTCCGCCAGCAATCTACGCACCACGTTATTGCCCACCAGCCCGGTGGCACCGGTCACTAAAGTGCAACAAGATACCGAAGACATGAGAGGCAATTTCCCGATCCGGCCCTGGCGGGGGCATATTCCCCCGGCGCTGAAGACAACTACGAGTTCAATCGGCGGCTGGCTTTTCGTCAAGCGGGCGGGGTGAGGCGACGGGTGGGCAGGCCGCATGGGCGCCCGGCAGCTCCAGGCAAACGGCGGTGAGCGGGGGCGACAAGCGGACCCCCCGGCGTCCGGCCCAGCCTGCCCGCCTCCGCAGGGTCGGCTGCCCGCATGCGGACGCCCCGTCCCTGCGAAGAGCCACCCGTTGGCTTAGAATGGCCCCCGTGGGACAAGCCGCCAAGGCGGGATTTGAAAATGGATAACCGTTTAACCAACTGGCGGTGCGGCCCGATGTAGCCGAATTCGTGAGAATTCGGATAGTCTAGGCGGTCACCAAGGCAAGCGACTGCAGTCTCACGACTTCAGCTACCATGCGGCTAAAGTGCTACGAAAATGACTATTTTTCTGTTTCGTGATCTGTTGATCATCCTGGCCGCGGGCTTCGTGGCGGCAGTGGCCTGCCGGCGGCTGGGCATCTCCCTGCTGATCGGCTACCTGGTGATCGGCGCCGTCATCGGTTCCGGGGGCCTCAACCTGATCAGTCACGCAACACACGACGTGAAAATCCTGGCCGAAACCGGTGTGCTGCTGTTGCTGTTCGCGATCGGCCTGGAATTCTCGCTGGACGAACTGGTCCGGCTGGGCCGCAGCCTGCTGATCGCCGGTGCGGTGCAAATGGTGCTGGTCGCCCTCCCCGTCTTCGGCCTGCTGATGGCCATGGGGACCCACGGCACCACGTCGGCGATCGTCGCCGCGGCACTGGCGTTCAGTTCGACCGTGCTGGTTTTCAAGGCGCTCTCCGAGTGGGGACAAAGCAATTCGCCGCACGGTCGCCGGGCCATTGGAATCTTGCTGTTCCAGGATGCGGCGCTGATACCGTTGCTGCTGCTGATCCCTCTTTCGACCGGCGACGACCGGCACGCCCCCGGCTACAGCGTCACGGGTCTGTTGCTGGTTTCCTTGGGGCTCATCCTGGCCGTGGTGGTGCTGCAACGATTGATGACCAGATGGGGAGCTACGTTACTGGCCCGCTCGCGCAGCCCGGAAATCGTCGTGCTGTTTGTGATCGTCGTGGTGGGCGGCGTGACGTTCGCCGCCCATCGCTTGGGCTTGCCGCCGGCCGTCGGCGGATTCGCGGCGGGATTGATCCTGGGCGGCAATCGGTTGGCCGAGCAGATCGATGCGTTGATGCTGGCGTTTCGGGAAACGTTCGCGGCCGTTTTTTTTGTCAGCCTGGGAATGCTTTTCCAGCCGTCGGTTGTGCTGGACAATCTGGGGCTGTTCGCCTTCAGCCTGATCGCCATTTTGCTGCTGAAATCCGCGGCGGCCACGGCCGCCCTCCGCCTGACCGGGATCGCCTGGCGTCCCGCGCTGGGAACCGGCATCGGCATGGCCCACGTCGGTGAATTCGCTTTCCTCCTGATGGCCATCGCCTGGGATGCCGGCCTGTTAAGCGACCTCAATTATCAACAATTGTTTGCCGTGTCGCTGACCACGCTGTTCCTCAGCCCCTACCTGCTGCAAGTCGGGCTTCGCTGGGCGGGCAGATTCCGCCCAGAACCGGAAACGGCAACCGGACACCCACATCCTGTGGCAGGGGATCTGCAACAGGTATTGGTCATCGGCGCCGGTCCCGTGGGACGCCGCGTGG
>WVZU01000045.1:4148-8698 GCA_011772275.1 Planctomycetales bacterium
TCCACGAAATTCTGGACCGCGCCGGCACGGGCGACGTCCAGCTGGTTATCGTCTGCGTTACGCACGACGAGGTCGCGACGCAGGTCGTGCGGGCTGTCCGCGAGCTAAACACCGCTTGCCGGATCATCGTCCGCTGCCGCTACCAGGCGACCCTGGAAACTCTGCGCAAGCAGGGCGCCAGCGAAGTCGTCAGCGAAGAACGGCAGGCTGCGGCGCAGATCGTGCGGCTGCTGACCGACTGAACCGACTGAACCGGCCGCTTCACACCAGTTCGGAAATATATTTTTCCTTGACCAGCCGCCAGAAGACCACCAGGAAAGCCGTCAACGGAATCGCCAGGATCATCCCCAGGATGCCCCCCAGGGCGGTTCCCCAGAAAAAGACGGCGAAGATGATGGCCATCGGATGCAACCCGGTGCGGTGACCCATGATCCGCGGGGTCAGCAGATAGCCTTCAATCGCTTGTACCGCAGAAAATACCAAGATGACTCCCGCCAGCATCAGCAGCCCCCCACCCTCCTGGAAATAGGCCAGCGGCAACGTGATGCTCAACCCCAGCATGCTACCCAAATAAGGAATCACGTTGAGGAAGCCGAGCACGAAACCCAGCACGGCCCCGTATTGCAGACCCACCAGGCTAAAGCCGATGGCAAACAACAATCCCTGCAAGAAGGCGATAATGATCTGGCCACGAAAAAAAGCGACCACGATATTGACAAACTCCTGAGCCAGAAAAACAACGTCTTGGCGGGTGGCCGGCTTGAGAAAGGGAAGAAAGTCTTCCAGCCGGGACAAGTCTTTTCGCTTGGCAATCAAAAAGAAGACGAAATAAACCGGCGTCACCACCCAGCTCAACATGCCGCTGACCCGTTCCGCCACGCCGGCACCAGCCGCCGCTCCCGTCGCGGCAAAATACTCCAACACCGAGGCCAACAATTCGTCTTGCTCCTCCATCGCACCGGCGATCCGTTTTCCAAGCGGATTTTCCGCGAAAAACTTTTGCATCTCCGGCCAGTGCTGCTGCAGCCTGGCCGTCAACTCGTCCCACCAGCCAGGAAAGTCCTGCAGGAAGTCGGCGAACTCCCGAAACAGCACCACCCCAAAGAAACCCACAAACAGACCGATCGGCACCAGGGCCGACAGAAAGAGGGCCGCTACCGCCAGGGGCATCGGCAGCCGCAACCGCAAGCGCAACCACTCGTAATACGGCTGAAAGACCAACGCCGTGATGCCGGCCACCGCCAGCGGTAACAATACCTGGGAAAACTTCCCCACGAAAACCGCCAGCAGCCATAACAGGCTCAACACGGCCGCCAGGATCACCATCCCGGCGACAATCGTGACCGCCGTGGCAACCGTCCGCTGTTGGCGATCGCTAAGCTGCATCCGGTTTACTTTCCAATTCGTACCGACTACCTTCGGTTTCAGGCCCCCCAGGGGAAAACGACGGCCAAGGAACCTCGCAGGCGGGCAACCACCTGCCCCAGCGGCCGCCGCCGGAAAGCGCGAGTCGTGCCAAGCGTGCCCAGGTCGCAACTCCCCTTGCGGCATATCATATCGATACCGTGAAACCTAGACAAACGTCGCTGGCATAGAAAACATTCCGCCCTCCCGCCTGGCTTGCGGCGGTCCCCCAGGCTTGCCTGGTCACAACGATCACCGCCCGAACTTTTCGATGTTAAGCCACCGCATCCCGTCACTGCTGGTCGCAAGCCACGCCCTGCTGGGTATTTTCCTCCTGCCCGGCGGCGGATGCTCTCCCTCGTACGACCCCGCCGGCACGAAGCGGCCGGCGACTACAACCATACGCTTGGCCACCACCACCAGCGTGCGGGACTCCGGGTTGCTGGACCGGCTGTTGCCGGTCTTCGAAGCGCGGCACAGCTGCCGTGTGGACGTGATCGCGGTGGGAACCGGCGCGGCCCTGCGGCTGGGCGAGCTGGGAGATGCCGACGCCCTGCTGGTCCATGCCCCCGCGGCAGAGAAACAGTTCCTGGCCGCCGGGTACGCCACCAGCCGTACACCATTCATGGTCAATTATTTCGCCATCCTGGGACCCGCTCACGATCCGGCCCGGGTGCGCAATCGCCCTGCGATCGACGCCCTGAAAAAGATCGCTTCGGGAAACTACCGCTTTGTGTCGCGGGGTGACGAAAGCGGCACGCATCAACGCGAACGGTCGCTGTGGCAGCAGGCCGGCGGGCGCCCCGCATGGAACGATTACATCGTCAGTGGCCAAGGAATGGGCGCCACGCTGGTCATCGCCGATGAAATGCAGGCCTACGTGCTGACCGATTACGCAACGTATCTGAACTTCCAGGACAAAATCGACCTCGTTCCGCTCACGAAACCGTCACCAGCACTCCGCAACACCTACAGCGTCTTGACCGTCTCACCTGATCGACATCCGGCGGTTAACGTGCAGATGGCTCGACAACTGGCCGACTTCTTCGTATCGGCCGAGTCCCAAAACATGATCCGCGTTTACCGGCTGGTCGGCCAGCAGCTGTTTCGCCCCTTGGAACCGGCCGACCGGCCCGAAAAATAACCCTGCCATGCAACTGCTCTGGAACGGCTTGATCGATGCGGGCGGCCTGCTGGTAAATCGCGATGCCCTCGTGCTGAACGCCGCCTGGCGCAGCCTGTGGATATCGGCCACGGCCGTCGCCTGCGCCGCCCTGCTGGGGATCGCGCTGGGATCCCTGCTGGCCCGCCGCAAAATCTTTGCCCGATCTCTGCTGGTGCTGTTGTTGCGAGCCGGGATGGGACTTCCCACGGTGCTGATCGGCCTGGTCGGCTTTTCCCTCCTATCCCGCCGGGGGCCGCTGGGTGGACTGGAGCTGCTCTATACACCCACCGCCATTATCCTGGGCGAATTCTGCCTGGCGGTTCCCATTATCGCCACCTGGACCCACAGCGCCATCCGCCAGCTGGACCCCCGCGTCGCGGAAACCGCCCTCACCCTGGGAGCAGGAAAACTGCGGCGCTGGCGGACCTACCTCTCCGAAACCAGGCTCAGCATCCTCCTCGCCCTCCTGACCGCCTTTGCCCGCTGTATTTCGGAACTTGGGATCGCCATCATCCTCGGCGGGAACATCCCCTATCGCTCGCAAACGCTCACCACCGCAATCGCCACCGAAACCGCACGCGGACAGTTCGCGCGGGGTGTGGCGATGAGCCTCATTCTGCTGGCGATCGCCCTGCTGGTCACGCTGACGGTTGCCTGGTTAAGCCGTGTCAAGGAGCCATCGTGAAACCGCTGATCGAAATCCGTAACCTGGAAGTCCGCAAGAACGGCACGCAGATCTGCGCCGTCGCTCAACTGGACGTGCAGCCCGGCGAGCGGATGGCTGTCATCGGACCCAACGGCAGCGGCAAAACCACCCTCCTCCGCGTGATGGGCAGTTTGGAACAACAATATACGGGCCAGTGCCGACTGCAGGTGGCCAAGCGCCAGTGCGTCTATGTCCATCAGGCCCCCTACCTCTTGCGCGGCTCGGTCCTGTTCAACGCAACCTACGGACTGGCCGCACACCAGATCAGCCGCCACCAGCGCCAGGAGGCGGCCCACCGATGGCTGGCCCGTTTGGGCATCGACCACCTGGCCCACCGGCCCTGCCACGGGCTGTCTGGGGGTGAAAAAAGACGCTTGGCCCTGGTCCGCGCGCTGGCGATCGGTCCCCAGCTGCTGCTGCTGGACGAACCGTTTGCCGACCTGGACCCGGACGGCATCCAAACGGTGTGCGAGGCCCTGGAGGAGGCCTGCTCGACAACGATCGTGGTGGCCTCACCCGCCCCCCTGCCCGACCGCCTGGGCGCCCGCCTCTTTTCCCTGGGGTAGTCCCTGGCCCGCTGCCGGCAGCCGTGGCAGGAGATCAACGACACGGCAGTTCAAAAGCGCCAGGTGGTCCGCAACAGCAGGGTGTCGTCCAGTTGCAGGGCCGGCCGCGGACGGTCGAATTCGAACTCCCGGGCAAACCCATAACCCAGTTCGACCGCCAGCTTGTGTCCCACGGTCAGCAACGCGCCGGGCCGCGGGGTCGGGACCCATTCCCAGCCCACCAAGGCACGCCATTCGTTGTATGTCAGGACGTCCTCCAGCCCACCGCTTTGCTGATAGGCCCACGTGCCCCCGCTAATGCCCCCACCAAAGTACAGCCACTGTTGGCGACTGCCGTTGTCGAAAACTCGCCACGAAGCTCGTGGTTGGGGAAAGACCAGGTCCAGGCGGAAAGCGGGCGATGGCTTCCAGATCGCCCCCACACCGGGAAAAACAGGAAAGTCACGACGCCCACTGGCCACAGCTCCTACCACCAGCTGCCACGTTTCCCCCCACTGCCGGATGCCCAACACGGCCCCGCGGAACTGCCAGGCGTTGCGGCTGTTGTTTTCGCCATCGGAGGCGTACGCCGAAGCAAATGCCAGCCGCAACATCCAGCAATCGCTAAGGTGCCGCATCCAGTCGAATCCCAGCGATACGTCGTAAAGCTCATCCGGCAGGTCCACGGCAGCCGGCGCGACAAGCTGGGTCAAGGAAAAGTCACCCTTGA
>WVZU01000045.1:8766-14718 GCA_011772275.1 Planctomycetales bacterium
CTTCCGCAATCTGGCCATCACCTCCGGCGGGATGTCGCCGTCACCCGCCCCATCGTCCGTCTCCCGCCACACAACGCCCGGCGGCACAGCGTCCAGGGCCGGCAGACGGGAGAGGGGTGCGGTCCAGCGATCGGTAGGTAGCGCACTGAGGTCAAGCCGGTACTCGCGCAGCACGCGGGTGTAAGGGTTGTCCGCCGTCACCCCCGGGTTCGCAGCCGCCGAAACAGAACAAACGGCAACCAGAATCAGCCCGGCAAACACCCGGTCGACCCTCCCATGAGGTATTGGCAAACCGTTCATGCGCGGTGCGGTCCCCGACCCAAAAGGTTGGGTGCATTACACGGATGGTAATTGTTTGGCAGCATGCGAGTATGCGTTGGTGCCGTTTCGACTCTCATATCACAGGGATTACATTTTAAAGAGCAGACCACCCCAGCTCTGAGCCCCGGCATTTATGCCGGGGCGATGATGTCCATCACCCCACCGGCGAGGCCCGTTTACGGGCCTTCTGGCCATGGCGGCTTCAGCCTTGGCGATCACGTGTGGTGCTGCTTGATTGAGTGTTGTTCCTCCGCAAGTCATCCCAGGCTAAAGCCAGACAACGGCAAGCCCCGTAAACGGGGCTCGACAGATTTTTTTACGCGATCTTAACCTCGTGCTAAAGCACGAGGCTATTCGCATGAAGCCAGAAAAGCACGCGGCTGCTGACATGAAACCGAAAAGGCGCCGGATGCGACAACGACCAGTTGCTGCAATCGGCTCAGGTGTTACACAAAGTGCAAAATGCACCCCAACAGGTTCCCGCCATCGAAGAGAGGCGAGCCCCGCTTTTTACAGAAATCGGCCAGATCAGGCCACGTTTATCCGGCCGTCCCCGATCCGGCCGTCCATCCAATCGGCTGCTCGATGCCGGCAGAACCTTGCCAAGTTGCCAGCAGTGAGATCATCACCAGCAACCGATTCCGTTCTACAAAGGGCACCTTGCACTGGCTGCAAACGGACTCGTCCCTTGCCAGACCCACGGTTTCGTTCAGGCTGCCATGGGAAGGGCCCACGGTTGCCCCCTAGCGGCCTGCGAAAAAAGTACCGCTGCTGACCGGCAGCAGCGCCCGTCCCGCCGCGGGAAGATCCCCCCGCCCTCGCAGGCCGGCTTTGGCGTCGTCGAGCGGGATGGGTGCCAGATCGTGATCCTATTTCGCCTGGCAAATTGGTAACACTTTAGCGGATTGCAGTAGCTGGAAGGGTACCAGCAAAGGTGTTGCACAAAGCACCATGGCCGGACACGTGTCTTGGCTGGGGAAGAAGTGTGCGCAACGGCTGGTCTTGGTGATCGGCGGGTCGTTGAAGGGTATTCGGTTAAGAGTGTTCGGTTAAGAGTATATTTCATCGAAGTCTTAACCGCCACTCTTAACCGGATACCCTTAACCGACTTGCTTAACCGCTCTTTACAGGCGCAACCATCTTGCTGCCAAAAAACTTTGCCCATTTCTGACAGACATGGCGAGCAATTCCCCCCTTTCAAGGAACCATTTCCTTTCCTGTGTCATTCGCTTCTTACCCACAGATTCCTCTGAAGACCTATATTATATTCCATTGCAGCGCCCCGTTTTTCTTATGAACCTCTTCCGTGGGCCGCCGGTGGGCCGTACTTCCGCAAGTAATCGGTCACGCGGACCTTGCGGGCCGTGTTCTCACTGGTCATGTAGCGGACCTTGCCGAAGATGGGGCGTTCGGGTCCCCAGGCACGGTCGTAGCGGCCCAGCACCCAGAAGATGCCGCTGTAACTGTTCGGATTGCGTCCGTCCAAGGCATACTTATTGTTCAGTTGGATCATGATCGCCAGCGCATCCTGGGGCGAACGTGACCAGTGCAAAATCTTTTTCCCCCACAGCATCCGCAGATAATTGTGGATCTGTCCCTCGCGAACCAGCTGGCACTGGGCAGCATTCCACAGCGGATCGTGAGTCTCCGCCCGCTCGAATGCCTCCAGGTCGTAGACCTGCGGGCGTGGATCGTGCGCGTGCTGGGCCAGGGTCTGTCGAGCCCAGTCGGGGAGCGACTCGTACTGGTCGTAGTCGTCGCGCTGCCAGCACATGTTGTAGCCGACCTCGCGCCACGTGATCAGTTCGTCCAGGAACGACTCGACTTGCGGGCTGGCCCCCCACCAACCGTGGGCGCTGCCGTTGGCTTTTTCGGCCAGCCGAGCCGGCGTCCAGCCGTCCCGCTCCATCGTCTCGGCAAAAATCTGGTGGACCCCCAGGTGGCCGAAGTGGAGGTACGGCGAGAGACCACTGGTCACGTCTTCCTGCGGTTGATTGCGGTCTTCTTCGTACCGCGCCAGTTTCCGCTTCAAAAAATCGCGCAAACGTTTCTCACCCGCCTTGCCGCCGCCCACCTGCGGCACAAGGCTTACGTTGTGGTCGAGCGGCAAGTGGGCCAGGTGTGTTTCCGGCCGTTCGCTCAGCCTCTCCAGGTCCGCCATCGGCCAGCGCTGGCGAATGTCAGGGGCCAGGGCCTCCCCTCGCGGGAGGCGGACCCGAGAAAACGGGTCGGGCTGAGGAAACTCCAACAAATGCGGTCGCAGATTTTTTTGTAAAAAGCGGCGAAAGTCGTGAGCCCGGCTAAATACTTTGTCGGCCGCCCGCAGTGGCAGAATGCCGTTGGAATCGATCAGCTCGAATCGCACCGGCATCCGGCGAGCGGCGGCTTGGACCATCCGCGGGAGAAAAAAACAGGGGAAATCGTCGCTGACAACCACGCAAGCCGCGGCCGCCAGGCGACGCAGCAAACCGCGGCCCGCTCCCCGTTCCGGCTCGATGTAAGGATAGTACAACACCGGCTTGCGTTGCAGACGCACGGCATTGTGCTGCATCCCCTGGATGATGAAATGATGCAGACGGTCGCTGGCCCAAGGATAGTCGCACCGCAGGGCCTCAAGGATCACCAGCGGTTTCTTCAAGTGCCTAGCCCAATCGACCGCGCGCTGCAGGCTGTAATTCCAACCCGTTCGTCGGAAGGCGATCATCCAGTACAACACGTACCCGCCCCCCGCGTTGCAGGCAGCTGAATTGGCCGCGCGCACGCGCATCAGCGGAACGTCACTGGGTGGCTGGGAATCGGACATCACAAATCACCCGCTAAGATACCCGGAATCCGCCTACCCGACATCCCGGCTCGGCAACCAAGTCGAACAACCCCACAGGAATCGCTGCCCTTTCCTCCCAGCCACAGCAGACAGGGAAACAGACAGGGAAGATAGACAGGGGGCCAACCTCCTCTCAGGCCGAAAATGATGCCCTCGCCCCTGTCGCACAAGTCGCCAGAACTTTGGCCGCGGCAAGAATTGGCGAAACCTGGCACGCTTTGGGTGGCTGAGCATTGAGCGTTAACAAAGCACCAGCCGGTAACCACCAGCTCGGCTGGCCAAAGGGCAAGAATACCGGTGAACAATTGAAAAAAACCGGCACCTGTACCAAGTACAGGGCCGGTTTTTGAAAAAGCGATGTGTGCCGGGGCTGACTAACGAACCGAGGCAGTTTCCGACAGGTCGCTGGACATGCTGCGGTAAGCGGTATCCAGACCGCCGCGAAGGATCCACGCCTGCGATTCGGCACAATGCGACGCCTCTGCCCGGTGCAGAGCAGTCGTCATGGCATGGACAGCATGAGCCGGCATGCCATGGTCTTTCAACGCCAGCATTTTCCGCATGGCCTGAGCGTACGTGCGAGCACACGCGGACGGGTGACCCTGGTTGTACAGCTTGGAGCCCTGGGCCACGGCCTCTTCCACCATCCGACGAGGCTCCACTGCGGCCTGGCTCGGATCCGGGGGAAGCAGCACACTGTCGATCACGTGAATCACGCCGTTGCTGGCGTCAATATCCGTGGCGATCAATTTGGCCTTGTTGACCATCGGACCCTGAGCCGGCGCGGTAATTTTCAGCTCGCCACCCTGCAGCGTTTTCGCTCGACCCAGCTGCAAGGCCGCATCCGAGTAGATCCGACCCGGTACGACGTGGTAAGTCAAAATGGCCGTCAGCTTGTCACGATTCTCCTCCTTCAACAACGATTCAACCGTACCCGCCGGCAGCTTGGCAAAAGCGTCGTCGGTGGGGGCAAAGACGGTGAAGGGACCTTCTCCAGACAATGCGTCCACCAGCTGAGCTGCCTGCAGAGCGGCAACCAGGGTCTTAAACTTGCCGGCCTCGATCGCGGTGGCAGGGATGTTCGCCTCGCTGGGCAAAATCACGCGATCAATCACGTGAATCACCCCGTTATCGCAATGAATGTCCGTCTTGACGACGGTGGCCTCGTCGATATTCACCTTCCCATCGGCGACGCCGATGTTGACACGCTGACCGGCTAACGTATCGGCCGATGTCAGTTTCACCACATCCGCTGCCTTCACCGCGGCAGGTACCACGTGATACTTCAAGATGGCGATCAACCGTTCTTTGTTTTCCGGCTGCAACAGGGCTTCCACCGTACCTTCCGGAAGTTTCGCGAAAGCCTCGTCGGTCGGTGCGAAGACGGTGAAAGGACCCTCACCTTTCAGCGGCTCAACTAAACCGGCCGCCTGCAAGGCCGCCGCCAGCGTCTTGAACGATCCAGCCGCCACGGCCGTGTCCACAATGTCCTTCCCGAAACTGACGCTCGGCCCGACCAGCCCAGCCATCAGGATTCCCATCGCGGCTGTGAACCTGGCAAAGTGTGTGACTCGCATGACTCTCTCCTTGTAAAACCTTTTACGTATTGAAGTTACTGACGACACCTTAGCCGCCAACCGCTGGCATGAACGATTACTGGCCAGGAAAATCGTTCAAAACGTTCAACCCAGCATAGGCGGCACGGCAAAGAAAGACAAGGGAAAAAATTTCCTTCCCACTCGATTTGCCCCCACAGGCCCCTGTAGTCTGTAAAAATGGGTAATCTGCAAGTTTTTGGCAATAGACAATACCCCCCCCGCCCCCACCGCCCCCACCGCAACACCAGATTGTGCCCCGCCGNNGTTTTTGGCAATAGACAATACCCCACCGCCCCCACCGCAACACCAGATTGTGCCCCGCCGGGGTGCAATTTTTTGGGGAGCAACTCGCCAAGACTTTCGGGAACCGCGGTGCCACCGAAAGTCTGGGCGACTTTCGCTACGCTTAGATTCAATGGGTACAACAGATTCAATGGGGACAACTGCAACTCAGCGTGCAACTCAGGGGGGGACAACCGAAAATCACTTGACGAACCGGGGGCTTTGAGAGGTTTGCCGGGGTGTACAAATGGCCGAGCATCGGGGACAACTGCAATTCGACTTGGGGGGACAACTGCGGTTCGACTTGAGTTTGGGTAAGTCTGGGGCCGAGCATCGGGGACAACTGCGCGAGCATCGGGGACAACTGCGTTTTGGTTGGCGGTTTGGTTTGGTTGGGGTTCGAGCGTCGGGGACAACTGCGGTTCGGGTTGAGTTTGGGTAAGTCTGGTGTGGCCGAAAGTCTGGGCGACCTTCGCTCACCGGGGCATGCGAAGTTTCGGTCTGGAGTTCAACTCTTCGGGCGGGAAGGCCTGGGAGCGGATCCTGCAGGGCGGCAAACGGTGGCCAAGCGGTGATGGCAGATCCAGGGCGGATATTGCTGACGGGAGCGACAGGTTACGTCGGTGGCCGCCTGTTGCCATTGCTGGAACGACGCGACTGCCACGTGCGGTGCATGGCACGCAGAGCGGAATATTTGCAGCGCCGGGTCGGCGCGAACACAGAAGTCGTGTCGGCAGACGTTTTGGACGCCGCATCCTTACCCGCTGCGCTGGCCGACGTCGACGTGGCCTTTTATCTGATCCATTCGATGGGCACCAAGGGTTCCTTCGAATCCCAGGACCGGGTGGCGGCCGAAAATTTCGCGCGGGCGGCTCGTCAAGCTCGCGTGCGGCGTATGATCTACCTGGGGGGCCTGGGCGCGGACGA